>JAAYCC010000212.1 GCA_012729875.1 Clostridiales bacterium
ACAGCGATGTACGCGCAGTTCGCGGAGGAACCGGCTATACCAAGTGCGGAGGCAACTACGCAGCCTCTCTGCGCGCGGGTGTACAGGCCGAAAAAAAGGGCTACAGTCAGGTCCTTTGGCTCGACGGAGTAACGAGACGCAACATTGAGGAAGTCGGCGCAATGAACGTCATGTTCAAAATCGACGGCAAAATAATAACACCGGCTCTGACAGGCAGCGTCCTGCCGGGAATCACGCGCAAATCCTGTATTGAATTGCTCAGAAGCTGGGGATACGAAGTTGAGGAGCGCCTATTCTCCGTGGACGAGCTTATTAAAGCTATTGAGGACGGAACCCTTGAGGAAGCATGGGGTACCGGCACCGCCGCCGTCGTCTCGCCCATCGGGGAGATCTGCTTTGAGGGGAAGAGCCATGAGATAAACGGCTTTAAGATCGGCGGGCTGACACAAAAGCTCTACGACACTCTCACAGGCATACAGTGGGGCAAGTCAGATGATCCCTTCGGCTGGTCCGTTAAAATTTGCTGATTAAACAGTTATAATAAAACCCGCAGACATGACCAATGTTCTGCGGGTAAATATTATAAAAAACTTTAGACCGATATGATTATTTTTTCTGTGTGAGGGAAAGCGATGGACAAAAAACAGATCGTCACCGAATTTTGGGAACAGGTAATACTGCAAAGTTCAGAGGGTATGAAACAATTCTTTGCCGACGGCGCTTATGTCAGGTGGCATAACACAAATGAGCACTTTTCCGAAGAGGAATACATAAGGGCGAATTGCGAGTATCCCGGTAAATGGAGAGGTGAAGTTGAGCGTATGGAACAGCTTGAAGACCTTGTAATATCGGTTGTGAGAGTGTGGCCGGAGGACGGGGCGGCATCGTTTCACGCGGTCTCCTTCTTTGCATTTTGCGGGGACAAGATTGCAGTGATAGACGAGTACTGGGGGGACGATGGAGCGGCGCCCCAATGGCGTTTGGATAAGCAGATAGGCAGGCCCATTATATAGTAATTAAAAAGCTCCCGAAAACCCGGCCCTAATTGACCGCATATAAGCATAATAAAGCAGCCCGCCGAGAGAAAACTCTTCTTTCGGCGGGCTTTCGTGTACTACAAAAATGTCCTGCTGCGCTTGAGCCTTTATCTGTGGACTGATTTGCACTCTGCTTCGGTCTGCCTGGATACGATGTCCGCAGAGCCGTATTTCTGGCGGAGCAGGGGCTTTTCGATTTTGCCTGTGGGGTTGCGGGGGATCTTGTCAAAGATTACCTCGCGGGGACGCTTGTAGCGGGGGAGAGCCATACAAAACTCGTTTATCTCATCCTCGGTAGCGGTCATGCCGGGTTTGAGCTCAATTATTGCGCTGGCGATCTCGCCAAGCCGCTGATGGGGTCTGCCAATTACCGCAACGTCCTTTATTTTGTCGTTACTGCGGAGAAAATCCTCGATTTGGACTGGGTAGAGGTTCTCTCCACCGGTTATGATAACGTCCTTTTTGCGGTCGACAAGCCAGATGAAGCCATCCTCGTCCTCACGCGCCATGTCTCCGGTCCAGAGCCAGCCGTCTCCGGAGAGTGATTCTCTGGTCGCTTCGTCATTCTTGTAGTAGCAGACCATAACTCCCGGACCGGACACCGCGAGCTCGCCGACCTCGCCCTGCGCCACGTCGTTTTTGCCGCTGTCGACTATTCTGATTTTCCAGCCGTATCCGGCCCTGCCGATGGCGCCTACCTTGTCTATGTTCTCAACACCCAAATGTACACAGCCGGGCCCTATGGACTCGGACAGACCGTAGTTCGTGTCGTAGAGGTGGTTGGGGAAGTAGCCCTTCCAACGTTTTATAAGGGTGGGTGGTACAGGCTGCGCACCGATGTGCATAAGTCTCCAGCTGCTGAGATCGTAGTCGGAGAGCTTTATCTCTCCGCGGTCTAGAGCATCCAAAATGTCCTGTGCCCACGGCACGAGAAGCCAGACGTTCGTCGCCTTTTCCTCTGACGCGGTCTTGAGTATCCACTTGGGGCTGATGCCGCGCAGCAGAACTGCCTTGCTGCAGGATATAAGGCTTCCAAACCAGTGCATTTTGGCTCCTGTGTGGTAAAG
>JAAYCC010000213.1 GCA_012729875.1 Clostridiales bacterium
CAAAGCCTGAACGTATGGTACGAGACCCCACGGTATTTTCTCTCTCAAAAAGGGATGTGTTATTGTCTCCCTTTTGCGCTCCTGCCAAGCCCTGATAAGTTTCTTTCTGCCTGTGTCGGTCATTATAACGGCGCCGCTCTCCCGCTTTTCAAAATCGTTCTCCCTTACTACTCTGTTGTTTATCAGGGTAAGCACAAATCTGTCGGCACAGCAGGCCCGCAGTTCTTCCATCATATCAAGTGCAAGAGACGCCCGGCCCGGTCTGTCGCGGTGTAAAAATCCCACATATGAGTCAAGTCCGGCCGCCTCCAACGCCGACGCGCAGTCATTCGCAAGCAGAGCGTAAGAAAAAGAAAGCATTGCGTTCATATTGTCGAGCGGAGGTCTTCGGCTGCGTTCTCTGAAGAAAAACACATCCTTGTTGGCTAAAATCATATCGTCGAGAACCCCAAAATACTCCGCGGCAGCCTTGCCCTCAATTCCGCGTAGCTGTTCAAGGCTCTCCGCATTGGAAATCTCTTTAAGTGACGACTGCAGATACTCAGACGCCTTTTCCAAACAGGAGGTATTCACACGCATAGCATGGTCGCGTAATGTGCGTTCAACGCTCCAGCGGGCATTAAATACCTTACCAAAAACCATATTGCGTGCAATACGGCAGCCAGCAAAAATATCGTCGGCAGTTCGGTACTGTGTGCGCCGGAGCAGAACGTTGCCATTTGCTTCACCTGCGGTTCTGGCCAAAAATCTTCCCCCCGGGCTGCAGAAGCACAGGTTTATGCCATATCTTGCGCATGCCCCCATCAGCGCCGGACTGGCGCCAGCATAGGAGAAAGAGAAGATCCCCTCAAGCGTATGAAGAGGGTATCGCGCAAACTCGTCTTCGCCGTGGCGAATTACGACGTTTTCACCGTCAAGCGCGAGGTAAGCGTCCTCCGTTGTGACAAACAGAGTGTTGAGCAGGCGCCTCATAGATTCCCCTCCATATAACTCTTCACGCTCAAGGTCTTGAGCAGCACGGGAAGACAAAGCTCTTTGAGCGAGCAGGCATTACAGGCTTTTGACGGTTTGACTTTCGGCGTATATCCGCGGCTATACAGCTCGTGCATCTGGTTTGTCCCGTCTTCGACCTGAAGCCGCAGATCTTGCGTAAATTCGACCTGCTCACGTCGGCGTATCTCGCCGTAGAAAAGCGCACCGCTCTCAATGCGGCAGCATAGCATCTCCTCCAGACACATTGCCTGACAGCAGAGCTGCGCCTCGTCGAAGCTGCCGCTTTTCGGCTCACCGCGTTTGTACTCCACGGGAAACGGAATCCACTTTCCGTCCCAGCCGTTTATAGCAACGCCTCTATCGTCGCGGTGGAATTCCAGCACATCGCACTGCCCAGAAACTCCCAGGGCACGTGAAAATACGCGCATTCCGTGCGTTATTATGATATTCCCCCGCTTCTCGGTAAGCTTTTCATCATGTGTGCGTTCGTGCATCAGCTCCCCGGAAACAGTGCGCAGGTTTTCCGCCCATTGCTGCTCGATATGTATAAGCGCCCACTGTCTTCGGCAGAACAGAAAATGCTGTAATCCCGAAAGCTGCAGAAACTCGTCTTCAGAATATACCGTCACCCCATGCGCGTACAGGTCACGCCCTCCGGTATGGCGGAGTTGTCCACACTCACCTCATAATCAGAGTATGCCCTTGCAAGCTCGACGTTCTCTTTGCGCTTCACGCTGACCGCTTCAAAGAGCTTGTGCGCCGGAGCATTGCCGAGTTCGGAATCGTGCTTGAACACGATGAGTTCACGAACAGCCATTTTGCCTCTGGCGGCGGAGCGGTCAGTCTCAAACATGTTGAGAATGGCTTCCCACAGCAGCGCTAGGTCGTCCTCGGAAAAGCCGGTGGTCTTGCGGGCAAGATTGGCGGAAATATATCCCTCGCAGCGGTAGAGTCCGTAAGGCACTATGTACTTG
>JAAYCC010000214.1 GCA_012729875.1 Clostridiales bacterium
GACTTGCCCCACTGTATGCCTGTGAGAGTGTCGTAGAGCTTTTGTGTCAGCCCGCCGATCTTAAAGCCGTTTATCTCATGGTTCTTACCCTCAAAGCAGATCTCCCCGATAGGCGAGACGACGGCGGCGGTGCCGGTACCCCATGCCTCCTCAAGGGTTCCGTCCTCAATAGCTTTAATAAGCTCGTACACGGAGAATAGGCGCTCCTCAACATCGTATCCCCAGCTTCTGAGCAATTCAATACAGGATTTGCGCGTGATTCCCGGCAGGACGCTGCCTGTCAGAGCAGGTGTTATTATTTTGCCGTCGATTTTGAACATGACGTTCATTGCGCCGACTTCCTCAATGTTGCGTCTCGTTACGCCGTCGAGCCAAAGGACCTGACTGTAGCCCTTTTTTTCGGCCTGTACACCAGCGCGCAGAGAGGCTGCGTAGTTGCCTCCGCACTTGGTATAGCCGGTTCCTCCGCGAACTGCGCGTACATCGCTGTTTTCGATCATTATCCTTACCGGGTCAAGCCCCTCGGGATAGTAGCTGCCGACAGGGCACATGATGATGACAAACAGATATGTCGCTGAAGCGTGGACTCCCAGATGCGCGTCTGAAGCAAAAACAAAGGGGCGGATATAGAGCGAGGTGTCGGTCTGGGCCGGTACCCAGTCGCTGTCGACGGTGACAAGCTGATTGAGAGCCTCAAGAAACAGATCCTCGGGTATTTGAGGTATACAGAGGCGCTCGGCCGAACTGTTCATACGCCTTATGTTCTCAGTAGGCCTGAAAAGTCTTATCCCGCCATCGGCACTTCTGTACGCCTTCATCCCCTCAAAAATCTCTTGGGCGTAGTGGAAGACCATCGCGGCGGGAGAAAGAGTGAGGTCGGAGAAGGGTACTATGCGCGGATCAAACCAGCCTCTGCCCTTCTCATAGTTCATAAGGAACATATGGTCGGTAAAATAAGAGCCGAAAGGTATTCCCTCGATTTCGGGTTTCTGCTTAGGTGTGGCGGTTTTTTCTATTTTTATTGTCTCCACTGAAACCAACTCGCTTTCCCATCAATTTTAGATATTTTAATTTTGATTTTATCACTACATAAATGTTTTTCAAGTGTAAAGTGATATTTTGTCAAAACGACGGCCTTTAAACAGATAATAATTCACTATTTGGATAAAAAATAAAAAACGACCCCGAAACGAGAGGTCGTTTTTTTGCATACAGGACAGAGTTTATGCAAAAGTCTTATGAATTTTGCTCTTCTCTCATCTTTGCAAAGCACTCGCTGCAATAGACAGGTCTGTCGGACTTAGGCTCAAACGGAACCTTTGCTTCCTTTCCGCAAGATGCGCAGGTGGCCGTGAAATACTCACGGGGACCACGGGACGCATTCTTACGGGCATCGCGGCAGGGTCTGCAGCGCTGGGGTTCATTCTGAAATCCGCGCTCTGCATAAAACTCCTGTTCACCGGCGGTGAACACGAATTCCTGACCGCATTCCTTACATACTAGAGTTTTGTCTTCGAACATGATAAATCCTCTCTTCGAAAAAGTCTTGCCCTTGGGGCTATTTATTGCGTCAGCCATTGCTGATTTCGCCGAGGTTATGGTTCTGCGCAAGCTTTCGCCGGATGCGCTGAACGGCATTGTCAACCGATTTTTCGGGCTTTCCGCACTCACAAGCAATTTCAGAGTATGAAAGACCGCTTAAATATAGTTCAAGAATCTTTGCTTCAAACTTTGACAAACACCGCGAATAGGTCTGGATAATCTCGTCAGCGCTCTCTTGAGCAATAACCTGCTCCTCGGGAATACGTCGGAAGGCATCGGACTTGGAGGCCGCCGCACCTTCGTCAGAGAGGACTTCGTCCAATGAAACCATTTCGTTTAAGGGTTCATGTTTTTTGCGTGAAGCTGTTCTTATAGCGGAGTATATACGTCGTTTTACGCATATTTCAGCATAAGTTTTGAATGATGCGTTCATGGATGGGTCATACTCGCGGATTGCTGACAGCAAGCCCAGCATACCCTCCTGAATGAGATCTTCGCCGTCGCCTCCTACTAGAAAAAACGGCCTGGCACAAACTTTGACAAGACGCGTGTACCGGAGAGCAAACTGTTCCTCTGCGGAACGGTCACCGCCTTTGGCCATGCGGAGCAATTCATTGTCGCTCAATATGTCGTAGTTTCCCATAAAAAACATCACTCACAATTTAGTAAATTGTAGTATATTTTTGCCAAAAAGTCAATAAAATTCGTTATTTATTTGAAAAAACTAAAAAGCCGCGCTTCTTTTTCGAATATAATCGGCCAAAACTGATGATATGCTGTCCGCAAGCGCGCTGTCTGCAGACTCGACCATAATACGGATAAGCGCTTCTGTCCCTGAGGCGCGTACAAGCACCCTCCCTGTGTCTCCGAGCTTCTTTTCCTCCTCTTCGACCCTCTGTCTGACTTCCCCGTCCTCCATGAGAGCCTTTTTAATATCGTTGCCGCCCTCGATAGGCACGTTAATAAGAACCTGCGGATATGTAGGAATTTCATCTGCCAGCTCAGAGACCTTTTTGCCTGTGTCGCTGACTACCTTCAAAAACTTTACAGCCGCAAGCTGACCGTCTCCGGTGGTCTCGTTGTCAAGGAAAATAAGGTGTCCCGACTGTTCCCCCCCAAGATTGTAGCCGTTCTTCTGCATCATTTCGAGTACATTTCGGTCACCTACCGCCGCACAGTGCAGCGCAATGCCGTTCTTGCGGCAGAATTCGTGAAACCCGAGGTTGGACATGACTGTGGCAACTATGGCGTTTTGCTTCAGTTCGCCCTTTTCGACCATGGTCTTTGCGCATATGGCCATAATCTTGTCGCCGTCCACAAGCTTGCCGTTTTCGTCCACAACAAGACAGCGGTCGGCATCGCCGTCGAAAGCTATGCCAATGTCAAAACCGCCTGCCACCACCATTCTGCCGAGGTTATCTATGTGGGTTGAGCCGCATCTGTCGTTAATGTTGCAGCCGTCCGGATGGTCCTTTATAAGCTCCAGATCCAGCGGAAAACGGCTGAATATTTCATCTACTGTTCTAGAGGCGGCGCCGTTTGCACAGTCAACCATGACCTTCATCCTTCGGATTTTGCCCTCGGCCGCGGAAGCGACATGCTCTATGTATCGGTCAACGTATTCGGGACCCCGGTTTATGATACGTCCTATATCGCCGTTAGTCCTGCGCTCCAGCCTGTCGGGGTCATCCACAAGTGCTTCTATCTCAAGTTCCAGCTCGTCGCTGAGCTTAAATCCTCTGCCGTTGAAAATTTTGATGCCGTTGTGCTCATAGGGATTGTGCGATGCCGAGATGACTATACCCGCGTCGGCGCCGCTGTCCACCGTTATGTAGGCCACGGCGGGAGTGGGTATAACGCCAAGCTGCATAACCTCCGCACCGGCCGAACACAGACCGGCAGTTATCGCCGCCTCCAGCATGTCGCCGGAGATGCGCGTATCCTTTCCTATTGTAAACAGCGGTTTTGCGCCGTTTTCTTTAGTTTCGGCAAGTACCATTGCCGCTGCCTGCCCGACCTTGAAGGCCATATCCGCGTTAAGATCCTTGTTGACGACTCCGCGTATTCCGTCGGTTCCAAAATATTTTCCCAATTGGCTTCCCTCCAATTACATGTCGATTTGCTGCTGCCCCAGATACTCTATACCCAAGTGGTCATACGCCTTTTTAGTGACACAGCGTCCACGCGTGGTCCGGGTAAGAAAGCCCTGCTGCAGAAGATATGGCTCGTAGACGTCCTCCAGAGTCACCGCTTCCTCATTGATGGTTGCTGCAAGAGTGTCGAGACCCACGGGACCGCCTTCATAAAATTCGATTATACTCCTGAGCATTCGTTTGTCAAGTGAATCCAGTCCCTGTTTGTCGACCTCAAGACGTGTAAGTGCCTCATCAGCCACTTTTTTGTCTATTTTACCTCCCGCGGTGACCTGTGCAAAGTCGCGCACTCTCCGGAGCAGACGGTTTGCTATTCGGGGGGTGCCCCTGCTTCGGCAGGCTATCTCCTTTGCGCCTTCACGGTCGATTTCAATCCCAAGTATACCCGCGCTGCGCTCAACAATCTGCGTCAGCTCGTCGGGATCGTAGAGCTCAAGTCGCAGAGTGACGCCGAATCGGTCTCGCAGCGGTGCTGTCAGCTGTCCGGAGCGGGTTGTCGCCCCTATAAGCGTGAATTTTGGCAAATCGAGACGAATAGAGTTTGCCGAGGGGCCCTTTCCAATGATTATGTCGATGGCATAATCCTCCATAGCCGGATATAATATCTCCTCCACCGAGCGGTTGAGACGGTGGATCTCATCCACAAACAGTATATCGTTTTCCTGCAGATTTGTCAGCAGCGCAGCGAGGTCTCCGGGCTTTTCAATAGCAGGTCCGGAGGTAATCCGCATATTTACGCCCATCTCATTGGATATTATGCCCGCCAGCGTGGTCTTGCCCAGGCCCGGAGGTCCGTGCAGAAGAACATGGTCAAGCGGCTCACTGCGCATCTTTGCCGCCTTTATGAAGACGGAGAGATTGTCCTTGGCTTTGCTCTGTCCGATATACTCATTCAGCGTTCTGGGGCGGAGAGAACCCTCATTGGAGTCCTCAGGCAGTATCGTTGTCGAAGTTACAATATGTTCCTCGTCGCCGGAAAAGCTGATACTCATATAACTGCCCCCCTTTATTTCAGCATCTTCTTGAGCGCTAGTTTAATCGTCTGCTCAAGTGTAGCATTTTCAATGTCAATATCCTTAAGTGCAAGACCTATTTCAGCATTGCTGTAGCCCAGAACAGCAAGCGCCGAAGCGGCGTCGGACAGCTTTGAAGAACCGGATTCGCCGCGGGACAGCGGTACAGAGCCGATGACAAGCCCCTCCGTCTCCTTGCACATCTTGTCCTTCAGCTCCAGCAGTATGCGCTGAGCGATCTTCTTGCCGACACCGGGCGCGACAGTGAGCGCCTTTTCGTCGCCGCCGATTATAGCCATTGCCAGCGATTCCGGGTTTGAGGTCGACAGAATGCTTATTGCCGCCTTAGGACCGACCCCGGACACGCTGACCAGCATTTCAAAGCAGCTTTTTTCACTCTTATCAAAAAAGCCGTAGAGGTCAAAGACATCCTCTCTGATGTTCTCACATATATAGAGCTTCGCCTTCTCACCGCTCCTGAGGCGGGAGATCGTATTTGCAGTCGTATTTATCTCAAATCCGACTCCGGCGCACTCTATGACTGCGAGATTGGGCGCGAGGTCGGTAACTATTCCGCTTATGTGGTGGAACAAGATGGTTCACCTCCGTTTTTAGTGAGGAGCGAGGTCGCGCTCCTGGCGTGGCAGATGGCTATTGCAAGAGCGTCCGCAGCGTCGTCGGGCTTCGGCGCGCTTTTCATGTTCATAATGCGCCGCACCATATCAATGACCTGATTTTTTTCTGCCCTGCCGTATCCGACAACAGCCTGCTTTACCTGCAGCGGCGTATACTCAAAGACCGGCACCCCCGTACGGTATCCGGCCAGGAGCAATACTCCCCTGCCGTGGGCGACGGAAATTCCGGTCGTGACATTGGTGTTGAAGAAGAGCTCCTCATAGGCTATTGCGTCGGGTCTAAAGGTTCTGCACAGCTCCTCCATATCGGTATAGATGCGGTCAAGGCGGCTGGAAAGGCTTGTATGGGCAGGTGTAGTTATGACCCCGCAGTTGACAAGAGTCAGCCTGCCTTTTTCGCTCTCTATGACCCCAAAGCCAATCGTGGCAATACCGGGGTCGATGCCCATGATCCGCATAGCTGCCTCCACACACACAAATATATTCATAATAGTATCATAGATTTTTACAATGTTCAATGACTTTTCTTTTATTGGGCAGAGCCCCCTCACACGGTATGCTGCTGAGGAATATCTGATAAGCCAACAACAAAGAGCAAGGCGGCGTTTTAAAAAACGCCGCCTTGCTCTTTTATAAAGAATCTAATATGGAAAACCCCTATGCTCTCGGGTGAGCTTTATTATAGACATCCTTGATCTGCTTCTTGACAAGCTGTGAATAGACCTGAGTGGAGGAGATATCGGCATGTCCCAGCATCTCCTGAATAGAGCGAAGGTCAGCGCCGTTTTCAAGCAGATGCGCCGCAAAGGAGTGGCGCAGCGTGTGCGGTGTGATGGTCTTTTCGATCTTGGCCTTCTGCTGATAGGTCTTGATTATCTTCCAGAAGCCCTGACGGGACATACGCTCACCGCTGACGTTGACAAACAGTGACGGCTCGTCTGCGGAGGCGATCATCTGAGGCCTTATAAACTCGACATATTCCTTGAGCGCGCGCACAGCAGCCGGATAAAGAGGAATAATTCTCTCCTTGTCGTGTCCGCGGCAGCGTATAAAGCCGGCCGGAATATTCACATCGGGAACGTCCAGCGCGATAAGTTCGCTGACGCGTATCCCCGTTGCATAGAGAAGCTCCAGCATTGCGCGGTCACGGTAACCCTTGAGATCGCTACACTCCGGCTGTTCAAGGAGCAGCTCTACTTCCTTTCCGGTGAGTATCTGAGGCAGCTTCTGCTCCGCCCTCTCGGGTACAAGCCCCAGAGCGGGATTTGTCTCCACAATGCCCTCGGAAAGAAGAAATCTATAGAAATTCTTAATGGAAGCAATGGCGCGTGCAACCGTGGGAACCGACTTGCCTTGTGACTTCATCCATTCCGTATACTCCTCAAGCTCTGCTTCTGTAGCGGACTCAAAGCGGACATCGGTGTGTGTGTCGAGGTATTCTCCCGTCTGTCTTATATCTCTCAAATATGAACTGAGGGTGTTATCAGAGGCCTTCTTTATATCGCGCAGGTAGACCTCATACTCATTCAGACATTCTGAATTAGTCATCGTTAACACTCCTCCTTTCCGGTTATTTGTTGAGTAAGAGAATAATGTATGGCACAAGCCTGATCTCCACAAAAGTGCAGAGAATCATAATAATAAGACAGATAAAGCAAGACCGGAGACGGCCGCGGCCATCTCGAAAACGGGTACCGGTACGCATACGCAGGAGATCAAGAGAGGCAGACAGCGCTTCCGATGAGAGAGCCAGAAAGGTAGGAACTGACAAAAGCGACGGCAGGCCGACAACAATCAGAGCCATAACTATACCGTTTTGAGGATCAGAAGAAATTATGTCGGCTGAAGCGCAGCTGAGAAGGTATGCCCTCACAGCAATAAGCGGCGGCAGAAAAACCGAGCCAAGGAATGAGGTTCCTATGATCATAGCCAGAAGGTGAAACCTAAA
>JAAYCC010000215.1 GCA_012729875.1 Clostridiales bacterium
CGTCCAGCTTTTTACCGTCGCCATATATATCTGCGTCGAGATCGAATGAAATGTGAAGGAATACCATGTTTTCTCCTTTCCGCTCTTATACTGTTCTTATAATGTTGTAAGGAGACCACTCTCCTCCGGAAATGGATGTGATGTCCAATTCAAATCCGTTGATCTCATTGTCGATTTCACGGTCTGTCATCCCCTGCCTGCGCATGTGGACGACCTGCTCCTGCAGTGTTTTCAGGTTGTTGAGCTTCTTTTCAAGACGTACTTTACCATTTTCGATGACGCCCGCATGCGCACAGAAGACAGTGTCAAAATCCAGCTTTAAAAGCCTCTCTATCGTGTCAATCGTCTGCCGAATGTTTTCCTCGAAAAAGCAGACCAACAGATGTGTGCCCAAATATAGATCCCCGGTGAACAGCCAGCCTTCACTGCGCTCATAGAAGCAGTTGTGGTATATCGCGTGGCCCGGAGTATCCAGCACCTCGAAGGTGTACCTGCCGGTCTTCAAAACCTCCGGCATCGGCATCGGGTCAAAGATGTGGCGGTATCCCCACATTTCCTGTCGGTATTTTGGGTACATCCCCTCCTCGTGCGCATAGGGGATTGCCATGGGGTGCAGATACACGGGGACGTTCAAATTTTTCTGTATCCACGCCGCGTTTCCTGAATGGTCCTCATGGTTATGCGTCAACGCGACCTGATTTATATTCTGTGTTTTGAACCATTCTGTGAATTCCTTTTCACGGCTCTGAGGGCCACAGTCAATCAGGAGACCGTCGACATTATAGACAAAGACCTTGGTCTCGTTGTCCCCGACATAGCAGACTTCCTTTGCAACTGAAATGTCTCCGTATGTACTCGTTTCCAGCATGGTTATTCATCCTTTTCAAAGGAGATTTTTAATATGTGCAGGCGATTCTCTTTTCGGGATCACGGCATTGCAGACCGAGAAGCGACGGCGTCTTACAGGAAACCCAGCCCGCTCCGCCTTGGTTAACCACCAATTCAATAGTAGCACCGCCATACAGATATGTCAACACCATTCTCTTAGATAAATCTAATAATTATGTTCATATTGACATGTTTAGAGAAGTGCGCAATAATAACAATGTGGTTAATCAGAAATCAGGAGGGCGCTATGCCATTTGAAAAGATTGAAATCCCGACGCCCAAAGAGGCTTTTATAAATGAGATAAAAGGTCAGATAATAAAAGGAAAAATAGAAATCGGCGAAAAGCTGCCGACAGAGCGCGAGCTGTCCGAGCAGACGGGGATAAGCAAATCTATCGTTCATTTTGCTCTCAAGGATCTTGAGCACATGGGTTTTATTAGAAGCGTCCCGAGAAAAGGTTCCTATGTCGCGGATTTTCTCCGTAACGGCTCGTTTGAAACACTGAACGAAATCCTAAAGTATAACGACGGCAAGCTGAGCTACAAAATGTCCGTGGAGATCGTTGAATTCAGAAACGCTGTTGAAGGCTACGCGCTTGTAAAGCTGGCCGCAGATCACAGCGATGAGGATATTGCTAAGCTCCGCGCTTCCGTGGACGAATTGAGAGCCGCAGCGGAGAAAGATCCTAGCATATCGGAGCTGGCCGAATTGACAAGTAAGTTCC
This sequence comes from Clostridiales bacterium, assembly GCA_012729875.1. Classification (GTDB taxonomy): domain Bacteria; phylum Bacillota; class Clostridia; order Oscillospirales; family Oscillospiraceae; genus UBA2658. The sequence continues at coordinate 1,614 of JAAYCC010000215.1, forward strand.
ACTATCAGATCTGTGAGCTCTGCGGAAACGATATTATAGCTCTTGTCATGAATGCATTCGCGCCTATAGGTAAGGTGTTATGGGAAAACTGCGCCATGTTCTGGGGGGCCGAGGGCTTTCTGGAGCAGGATGAAATTATTATCGGCATGATAGAGCGCGGCGAAGGCCATGAGGCAAAAAAATATATTGAAGACATTTTCGGGCAGTTTATGGCGGCCTTCGACAATAACCCCCAAATCCTGAACAGAAAAAGCAAAAAAGCTTCATCCTAAAGTGGAAAGGCTCTTACGCAGCCGCGCTCCCTTAATATTTTGCCCATAAGCTGAAAAGTCTGCAAACCCTTA
>JAAYCC010000216.1 GCA_012729875.1 Clostridiales bacterium
CAGGACAAGGAGGAGGCAAAAGCTTTGCTGGAGAAGTCCGGATGGGCTGATACAAACGGGGACGGCACTCTGGAAAAGGACGGAAAAGACTTGGAAATAAGCATCTTGGTTGGTCAGTCATGGAGTCCCCGCGAGATAAAAATCGTGCAGGCCTGCCAGTCCCAGCTTCAGGACGTGGGCTTTAAGGTGACGATCAATCAGGTTGAATCTGCCGCTTTCAGCGAGATTGAAAAGGCGGGGGAATTCGATATAATTATGCGCACCGGTTATTTTGTCTGGGGACCGTATCCTCACCATGTTAAAATCCACTTCTCTAAAAACTACGCCAGCCATTATAACAATCCGGAATATGACGAGCTTATAATGAAGAGCGAGAGTGTATCCGACAATGAAAAGCCCGAGATATACAAGGAGATTCAGCAGATGATTTTAGATGATTTGCCCGCCTTTTATATCGTGCACGAGGAAAAAATAGTTGCCACGAGAAGCAATGTCCACGGCTATGAGATCTCTGCAGAGGACCCGTGGCTTGAGCTTAAAGGCATAACCATAGACAAGTAAAACAGATAAAAAAAGACCGGCTTACAACAGGATTCACTTTAAAAGGCAGTGTGTTGTGAGCCGGTCTTCGTTTAATAAAAAAGCAAGGGAGTATAAGATATGAACAGTGCAGCGAAAAAGCCTCTTTATCCGGCAGACAGATTTCTTTCAAGTACTCAGGCCGTCTCGGAAGAGCAGCTCCTCATTGCCGCTATCAGACTAGATGTCTTTTCTTTTTTACAAGAGAGAACATCCGCAGAAGTATTAGCCGAAAAGCGCAATTGGCATATTAGGAATACGGAGCTTTTTCTCAATGCTCTAACGGCAGCCGGCTATATCATAAAGGAAGACGGCTTATTTGCAAATCTGCCCGATACCGAATACTATCTGAACAAACAGAGCGAAATGTACATCGGAGATTATATTCTGTTTTGGCATGAAATCAAAAAATTTGACAGTATTGAAGAACGGGTTGAAAAAGGTCCCACATTTTCCCGCTTCTCCGATAAAAATGGGGCGGATTCGTACGATTTTTATCAGATGGCCAAGGTTGCAAAGACTGAGATGTATACAGGGAGAGTGCAGGCTTTCATAGGGGCGGTACAGAGCCTTTTCTCTTGGGACAGTGCGATAAACGCTCTTGATATAGGCGGAGGCTCAGGTATACTGTCGGTAGAACTTGCGCGCAGCTTCCCCAACTCGCACTCGCTTATAATAGACCAGCCGCAAGTTATAAAGCTTGCCGAGGAGGTTATCAAAGAGTATGAAGTGAAAGAGCAAGTTGACGTTATGGGTGGGAATTTCATCACGGATGATTTTGGAGGCGGCTATGATTTGGTGATTGCCTCCGCAATTTTTGACTTTGCCGGTGATTTAGATACAATGTCGGAGAAAATTTATGACAGCGTGAAAACCGGCGGATTCATGTACGTTGATACCCATATGGTCAGTGATGATTTTACAGCACCCAAGAACTGTATTATCGGCTGGCTTCCGTCCCACCTTGACGGACTGGACATACTTAAGTGCGACAGTGAAATTACCGGGGCAATAGAAAAGGCGGGATTTATAAAATATCTGGACGGTAAAGAACAGGACTTTCCGGGATATGTATATAAAAAATAATCAAAAATTTAATTTTGGTCCTATAGATTACGGTTTGACAACCGGGACTTCTGTTCCTATAATACACTGGTAGTGGAATCCACAAAATCTCGACAGCTTTTTTGTTAATAATTTATTAACAAAGAATGTTGTTTTTTTAACGAAGTGGATGTATTATTAATCGGGTGCATATTGCACTGTGCACCCAGGTATATGAGGTAGAAAAAAATGTCCCTTGAGGAGATACGCGAGCAAAACATAAAGCTTGTAGTTGAAAAAGCGCTCTATTGTTTCAGAGAACATGGAATAGAGAAAACAAAGGTGATGGATATCGCAAAAGCGGCAGGACTTACAGAGCGCTCAATTTTTCGATATTTTGAAACGAAGGCAGACATTGTTCAGGCTGCGGCATATCTTTTCTGGAGTCAGACCCTCGAACGGGTAAGCGGTGAGGTAAAAGCGGCCGATATAGGTGAGATGTCCGGAATTGATCAGGTTCGGAAGCTTTTGAGCGTTTACTCAAATCTGTATTTTGACGACCCGAAGGGGATAAGATTTACCCTCGATGCAGAGGTTGCGCTTTACAATGCCGGCAAAAGCTTAGGCCGGGATAAGCAGGTTATTAATAGGCCGCCTGAGCCCTACGAGATATCCTCAAGCCCGCTTGTTCTTGCAATCCACAAGGGCTTAGAAGATGGCACGGTCAATCCGAAGGGCGATGTTAAGGAGCTTTATTACAACGCTTACGACTCCATTTTGGGCGTTATGCAGCGCATAGCTCTGGGGACGACGAGCGCTACGGATTTGGACAATAGAGCCCGGATGCGGAATCTTTGCGAGATGTTTGTAATGGCGTTTCAAGGGGGATGATACACCCCCAATAATTGAGAAACATACCCGGCAATCGACTTTTCACCCGCATATTCACAAACGCAGCTCCTATAAAATATGCAGTTAGTTGGAATTTTTGGTGAAAAGTGTTTTTGTATCATTAAATGTCAGTCGGGCTGACAACTGATTTCAATATAAAGACATTGTAGCTTTACATTTTTTCTTTTGCCGGAAGACGGCATGGGGAGAACCTTACTCCCCGACTATATTCTCGGTAAAAGGTTTTTATTGCGCTTAAGTGTCAGTCTGAATGACAACTTGATAAACTTACCCCGTATAAGGAGGAAAAAGTCAGTGGAAAAAGCGATTATAACCGTTGCGGGAAAAGGCGGCGTGGGAAAAACCTCAATATCTGCTGCTATAGTAAGACAATTGGTAAAGAGCTATCCCGAGGCGAAAATACTTGCTATTGACGCAGACCCCGCCGTCGGGCTTGCAACAGCGCTGGATGTGGAGGTCACCCAGACCGTAGATGACATCCGAAAGTCTATATTGGCCGCTTCAAAGGGTGATCGGGAGAAAAAAAGAACAATAGAAATGCTCGGTGAGGTCCGCTTTCGGATTTTTGACGCCATGGTAGAAAAGGACGGCTATGCATTTATAGCCGTCGGCAGACCCGAGGCGGCGGGATGCTATTGCAGTATCAACGCCTACCTCAAGGAAGTGATCAGTATGCTGTCCGGGGAATTTGACTATGTGGTCATAGACGGAGAGGCGGGCATAGAACAGGTCAACCGCCGTGTCATGGAAAAGGTCACTCATATGATTTTAGTGACGGATCCCAGCAAAAAGGGGACAAGGGTCATACAGACCATAAAGACCGTCGCCGACGAGCTTGTGATGTACAAGGAGATAGGAGCTGTAGTAAACCGTATAAACGATGAAGCCCTGAAGGGCTATATAGATACGGGAGACATCCCCGTCCTGTCTTATATTCCGGATGATAAGACCCTAGCGCTGTACGACGTACAGGGGAGGAGTGTACTTGAGCTTCCGGACGATTCAAATTTGGTTAAAGGCGTCAGACAGGCGCTTGAAACAATAAGAATTCTTTAATTAAAAGAGGGGTTGAAGGTGAAAGATCTAAAACATCTGTATTACTTTGAGAACCTGCTTAACGATGCGAATAACGAGCTCGTCAAGCAGGCGCAGGCAGAGGGCGGCCTGGCGATAGGCTATACCTGCTTCCACATGCCGGAGGTGCTTCTCAACCTTGGGAAATGCTTCTCGGTAAGACTGAGGGCGCCGAATATGGGCTCTATGGAGATTGCCACATATTACATGTCAAGCGGCAGCTGTGAATACAGCCGTGCTCTGCTTGAAAGAGCAATGGAGGGCAATTACAAGTTCCTCGACGCTATGGCGGGGATCGACGTTTGCGAAGCCATGAACCGCTGCATGGAAAATATGGAGCTGCTGAACATCCAGGGGGAGGACAAAAAGAAGTTTTTCTGGTCAAATCTTGACATCCCCTGCTCGGATGATGAGGACTGCGTAAAGCATGTTGTAGAGCAGGTGAGCCGAAAGGTGCTGAGGCCTCTGCACGAAAACTACGGTGTCGATATTTCGGACAGCGAGATACGCAAGGCGGTTGCGGAGCACAACGAGGTCTGCAGACTTATCACAGAGATCGGCAACTTCCGCAAGCTCGATAATCCGACAATCACGGGCTATGAGTTCCACATTCTCACGCTGGCGACCTATGTCTGCCCCAAATATCTCATTGTCGACAAGCTTCGCGAGACACTTGAGGAGCTGAAAACACGCGAGCCGGACAAAAAGAAAAACTTCCGCGCAAAGGTTGTTGTCGTCGGCTCCGAAATTGATGACCCTGAACTCATTTCACTGATTGAGGACAGCGGGGCGCTGGTCGTTGCGGACCGTTTCTGCTATGGCAGCTTCCCCGGACGTCAGGAGATAGAGCTTAACGATGACGAGGACGCGCTTACTCAGGTTTGCCGGAGATATCTGAGGGATACCGAGTGTCCCCGTCAATGCGCACCTCACAAGGTCCAGTACAGATACGACCGCGCAGAACAGCTAGTAAAAGACTTCCACGCGGACGGCATTATTTACGAACAGATGAAATTTTGCACATACTGGTCCTTTGAGCGCACTCTTGCAAGCCATGTATTACCCGAAGAGTACGGTATCCCGGCGCTTTCCATCGACAGACCGTACCGCAGCGGCATGAGCGGCCAATTGCGCACGCGTATCCAGGCGTTTGTTGAAAGTCTGGAGATCAAGAAGATCAAGGCAAAACGTGCCGCTAAATCTCAGGAGGTGAAGTGATCATGGCATACAATCCTAAAACAGGAAAGGGCCTCGGAAACTTTTACGATGCGAACCACAGGGCGTTTAAAAGCCGTGAGTGGAAGGGCCTCAAGGACACCATGTACGACTATGCGCGCTGGCTCAAGCTGTACGGCTTTATGGCGGCAAAGCTCGGCGGTCATCCCATTCTCATGATCAAGGCGCTGATGCGCTACCGCTGGATGGCTTCATATCTCACGGCCGCAAACATGGTGGACAGACATACTATGGGCTTGCGCGGCAAGGAGCTGAGATATACGCACGAGCAGTTTTTCTCTCTTATGCACTACTCTGTAATTAAAATTCGTGATATTATTGTCAGAGACGAAAACCTGCGCCCAAACAGCAAAAAGGCGGCAAAGCTCAGAGCCAACACTATTATGTTCGACGAGATGACTCCGTCTATTATTATGGCCGGGTTCCCGACGGTCGATTGGATCGATATTGCAATGTTCACCATAGGCGAGCCGGGTGAGGTCGATCAGATCGCAAACATGTACTACATTGACGCTGTCGAGCACTTCGGTATGGCGGCCGATGTCTGCCCTCTGCCCGCTGCTGAGTGCGGCTGTGCCGTAGTGGACGATTATCCGAAGGTCGGCTGCGCCTACATAACAAGCTCCATGCCCTGTGACGGCTCCATCGGACAGACGACCTTTATGGCCAGATATCTTAAGGATATTGATATTTATCAGATTACCCCTCCGCAGCGCTTTAACGAGCCGGAGGTTCAGGAATACGCGGTCAAGAACCTTGAAAAGTGCATAAAGTTCATTGAGGACAAATTTAACGTCAAATGGGACTGGGACGCCTTCTGGGAGGGCGCTAAAATGTACAACGAGACCACACAGTACATGCTCAACAAGTGGGATGTGAACTGCACGCCTTATCCTCAGGTGTGCGGAGCAGCCCTCGCTCTCCAGAGAGAATACGAGTTCCAGGAGGTCGCCTGCCTTGACCCCTACTTCCTGAAGACCGACAAAAAGGTTGATAAGATGATGAAAAAGGGCTATGAGCAGGACAAGCAAAATGACGAAAATAAGCCCAAATACCGTGCGATCGTGTGGGCTTGCCCCGCGCACTACTATACGAACTTCACATATTGGAGCCAGCACTGCTGGGGCGTAAAGTGCCTTGTGGATATGGAATGTATGCTCAGCTATCACTTCTTCCACATCGGGGACAAGAAGCAGGCCATGATCGATATGGCGAAGAGCTATGAGCGCATGATGATGCGCTCCCACACCAATGGCGGATACGTCAACTCTCTTGACGAGTGCTGGAAGATGTGCGAGAAATTCGATGCCAATATTGTTGTTATGTACGATCACGTCTCCTGTAAGAACGTGGGCGGACTGCACGGCCTGTTTGAGGACCAGGCCCGCGAGCGCGGAATACACTTGATTTGGGTGCCGCATGACCTTATGGACCCGCGGACTGTCTCCAGAAAAGCGATGAGAGACGCATTTAATAAGTACATGATAAATGTTTTCAGGGAAGAACCTCTCGATCCTACGCTGGTCGATTATGAAGACGCTCTTACATGGTAAAGAAGGAGAGATAAATATGAAATATTTTGGCGGATGTGACGTAGGCTCGACCTACACAAAAGCTGTTATTCTTGATGAAAACGGTAAAATCGTTGCAGATACTACTATAAGAAGCAAAATCAACAGCGGCGAAAGCGCTCAGGCCGCGATGGAAGATGTTATTTCAAAGGTGAGCGGACTTAACGGGATCGAAGACCTTGCATATCTTATCGGAACAGGCTATGGCCGCAACAAGGTCCCGCAGGCACAGGAAAACATATCCGAGATCTCCTGCCATGCAATGGGCGTTCATGTGACAAACCCCAACGTTAAGGCGATCATAGACATTGGAGGTCAGGACGTTAAGGGCATCTCCGTCGATTCCGACGGAACGGTCAAGACCTTTGCCATGAACGACAAGTGCGCAGCGGGTACGGGACGTTTCTTTGAGGCAATGGCGCGGGCATTTGAAATGTCTATTGATGAGTTTTCAAACCTTTCTCTCTCCGCAAAGAACGTTATCCCCATCACCGCACAGTGCACCGTTTTTGCCGAAAGCGAGGTAATTACCCTTGTCGGCGAGGGCAAACCACGCGACGAGATAGCCGCGGGAATACAGCAGGCTGTTGCAAAGCGCTGCTTCGTTATGGCTAAAAAGGCCGGCGCAAAAGACAGCATTACCCTGACGGGCGGCTGTGCAAAGAACGCCGGACTCAAGAAGGCCATTGAGCACGTATTGAGAATCAAGGTTATAGAGCTCAGCACGGACCCGCAGCTTATGGGCGCGCTGGGTGCGGCAGAATACGCCCGTCAGAAGGGCATGGAATAGGAGCGGCGATATGGCTTGGTATTGGATTGTAGCGATTGTTATCGGAGCGCTTTTTGCACTCACCTTTATCACTTATATCACAAACGCGGATATGAAGCTTGTCGAAAAGATTTACAACAAGCTGTTAGAGTACCACGATAGCAGAGACATAGAAGAAAAAATATAATGAGAGTATTTGACGAGACCATTAGAAAAACATCTGCGTTGCTCTCGGAGAGCGAACCCCGGGTATATGAGTTTATACCCGGGGGCTCCGCGCGGGAGGGCAAAAAGAACGAGCTTATTATGGATCGTGACTCCGCCTTTGAGCTTGGGGCGGCTGCACTCGGCAGCGTAAATTACAGCCTTTTCACCAATGAGAGAGAGCTTGTTCCGCGGGATGAGATTCTGCTTTACGGCAGGGAGCTGTACGAGCTCAAAAACGACTCAGACTTTGCAAGGATCACCGTGATCCTAACTGACGATATTGAGGAAAACGGCGAACAGGGCGCATACGCAATTATAAAAGATATAGAGATGAAAAAATTCGAGGTCTCTCCCGAGGGCTATATGATGCGTGTCAGCGCCCTTTCAAACCGTGAGCAGGTTCGCGTCTCAAAAGCTGCCGTCAAATCTAAGCTCTCCTTTGAGCAGGTCGGCAATCTGTTTATTGAAAAATACAAGCAAAACAGCCATGTGTTGGCGGTTAAGGTCATTTTTATAACATTGCCCGACGCCCCCTATGAGGAGATGGACGTCCTCGCGACGACCGCGGTGAACATCACAAAGGCGCTCAATCACATAATTGCAGACATGAATATGGACTGCAGCCACTGTGGATGGAAGCCGGTCTGCGACGAGGTTGAGGGTCTGAAGGAAATGCACTTCAAGGCGAGCAGAAACAGCGATCAAAAATAATATGGAGGAATGACAATGAAAGCACTGAAAACCGATGCTGAAGTTCAAAAGTTAGTCGACAGTTATGGCAATTGGTTTCAAAACGGCTGTGAGAACAGAGCGGGAAATGCCGCGCGCATGACAAAAGAGCTCTATCCCTACACCTCGACTTTTTCACCTATCAGAGTTAACCGCTTGACGATTAAGAACCGTGTCGTAATGGCGCCCATGGGAAACCTGATGATGTGCGAGGAGGGGGGACGTCCCAACGAGAAGATGATTCAGTATTTCCTTGCCCGCGCAAAGGGCGGAGTCGGTCTGATCACTTCCGGACTTATCCCGATCAGCGACGGAGTTGACCCCACAGTCACAGAGATCGGCAACAAGGTTATGATGCCGCGCATCAGCCCTTCTCGCACACTTATGTCCGGTTGGCGAGATCTTGCACAGGGCTGTCACGCCTACGGCTCCCGCTTCTTCATACAGCTTACCCCCGGTCTGGGACGCGTCGGCCCTCCTACCTGTCTTGTACAGCAGAAAAAGTTTCCGAAATCCGCATCCTTTAACCGCAACTTCTACATACCCGAACTTCCCTGTATGCGACTGTCGGACCACGGGCTGAAAAAAATCATAAAAAACGCGGGACAGGCGTCGGCGGACGCGAAGGCCTGCCTTATAGACGGCGTTTATCTTCACGGGCACGAGGGGTATCTGCTGGAGCAGATGACAAACCCCGCCTTTAACCGCCGCAAGCTCGGCAAATATGCCGACTGGCAGCGCTTCGGCATTGACATGGTAAATGAAATTCGTGACCGCGTCGGCCCCAACTATCCCATAATGTACCGCATAGACCTCTCTCTGGCCCTGAATGAAACCTATGGCGAGACAATGGACGAGGTTGCGTCACTCAAGAAATTCAAAAACGGCCGCTCCATTCAGGACACATTGGACTACATGGACAATCTTGTTAAAGCGGGCGTCGATATTTTTGACGTCGACCTCGGCTGCTATGACAACTGGTGGCTGCCCCATCCGCCCGCGGGTATGCCCGCCGGCTGCTTTATCGACGTCTCTAAGATAGTCAAGGACCATTTTGCCGAAAAGAAGATCCTCTCAAACGCAGGGGTTGAGGTCCCCGTCGTTGCCGTGGGAAAGCTGGGCTATCCCGACGTTGCGGAGCGGGCGATCCGCGAGGGCTACTGCGACATGGTCATGCTGGGCCGTCCTCTGCTGGCGGACGCCGACTGGTGCAACAAAGCCTATGCCGGCGAAGTCGAAAAGATCTGCCCCTGCATCGGCTGCCAGGAGGGCTGCGTAAACGAGTTCGTCGAGGGCGGACACATACAGTGTGCTGTGAACGCAAGGACCGGCTTTGAGGAAATTATTCCCGAAAACCCTGTTCCCGCACAAAATCCCAAAAAGATCGGCGTTATAGGCGCCGGTCCCGCAGGTATAGTTTTTGCTGTCAACGCCGCAAAGCGCGGCCACACTGTTGAGCTTATCGAGAGGGGCGGCAAGGTTGGCGGCAAGGTCTTGCCGGGCAGCGTACCTGCCATAAAGTTTGACTTTGCAAACTACCTTGAATGGCTCAATAATGAGCTGAAGGCAGCGGAGGCGATGCCGGGCTTTACACTGAAGCTGAACACTGCTGCCACCGATGACTGGCTGAAGGCGCAGAATTACGACTCTATCGTATTTGCAATGGGTACAAAGAATGCCTGTCCGCCGATTCCCGGTATAGACAAGGTTAAGACCGTACAGGCTGTTGACCTTTTGGCTAATCCCGAGCTTATGGGGGACGCAAAAAACATAGTTGTTGCGGGCGGCGGCGTTGTTGGCTGCGAGACCGCCTATTGGCTTAATTATGAGTACGGGAAAAATGTTAAGGTCGTTGAAATGCTGCCCAACTTCATGCAGGGCTGCTGCACCGCCAACCGCGCGCATCTGCTGTACTATATGAAAAAGGCGGGAATTGAGCTCTATAACTGCTCAAGAGTCACCTCCTTTGAGAAGGGAAAGGTAAACTTCACCCAGAATGTCTCAAAGGGAGCGCCCGACCCCTATATTACGTGGCGGCCTCTGCTTCCCGAAAATATCCCCAACCCCATGGCAAAGAAGATGGGACCCCAAACCAAGGATATTACCCTTTCTGCGGATCTCGTGGTCCTTGCGATGGGCGGCAGACCTGATGACGCCCTCTATCTTGAGGCGCTGAGGACAAATGCGGCTCCCGAGCTGTTCAACATCGGCGACAGCTTTGCGGGCGGCAGAGTCCTTGAGGCAAACAGAGCGGCCTTCAGACTTGCTCAGAGCATATAAAAAACAACTTGGCCTATATGTAGATTCAGATAAAGAAAAAGAACGAGACTGTTTTATAATAGCCTCGTTCTTTTATATAGGAAAATTAATGCTGAAAAGCACCTCGCGCATGAAATAAACAGCGGATTGACAGGCTGAGAGATTTCTCTTGTATCAGCTCTCCTGTTCGGCCTGCTGAATAATCTTTACACCCGCCGACGCACCGATACGGTCTGCGCCGGCCTCTATCATGGACAGTGTGGCTTCGAGATCGCGGATGCCGCCGGAGGCTTTGACACCCATTTCCGGCCCGACGGCTTTTCGCATGAGCGCAACATCCGCTTCGGCAGCTCCGCCGCTTGAAAAACCTGTGGAAGTTTTGACAAAATCCGCTCCGGCGGCCTTAGCCAACTTGCAGACTAGGGATTTTTCTTCGTCGGTCAAAAGACAAGTCTCTATGATGACTTTCACAAGGGCTTTGTGGTCGGCAGCGGAAACCACGGCGGCTATATCATCTTGTACAAGGCGCTTGTCTCCGGACTTTAGCGCGCCTATGTTGATAACCATGTCGATCTCCTGCGCGCCATGACCGATTGCGGCCTTTGTCTCATATGCTTTTGCTTCGCTCAGCATGGACCCCAAGGGAAATCCGACGACACAGCAGGTCCTGACGTCACTGCCGCGCAGCAGTCCGGAGACGAGAGCTGCGTAACAGGAGTTGACGCAGACGGAAGCAAAGTTGTATTCGAGCGCTTCCCTGCACAGCTTCTCTATTTGCTCATTGCTTGCATCGGGTTTTAACAGAGTGTGGTCAATGTATTTTGCCAATGGCTTTTCCAGTGCGACTCCGCGAATAGTAATACCGTTATCCATTTTGAAAATCCTTTCAAAGAGTATTTGAAGGCGGCTTAAAATAAAGCTCCGCTGTGCTTATGCTAGGTATAGGTTCTTGCCGTGGCTTTTAAAGTAATCAAGATAGACGGACGGCGTCTTTTCTGTTGTTATGATGTTGTCTATCTGATCAAGGTCAAAAACGGGTACAAATGCGTGGTGGTTGAACTTATAGCTGTCCGCGAAGACATAAAAGTTCCTGGAAGCGTTTATAAGACGCGAGTACAGAGGGATTTGCATGCGATTTTTTATTGTATACCCGCAATCAAGCTCTATTCCGTCAACAGTGATAAAGACCTTGTCGAAGTAAAGAGAACCCAGACCTTTTTCAATCTCGGAATCAAGCGAGATCGTCTCGATAAAATTTGGACCTACACGGACGTC
>JAAYCC010000217.1 GCA_012729875.1 Clostridiales bacterium
GAAAAAGTCCCTGGCTTTTCAAACGACCCGGTTCTGCCGGAATATGTCGCATGAGCGGGCATAGCGGTCACGCAGCTTGAATATTAACACAAAAAATACAAGGGGCAGCCTGTAGGCTGCCCCTTGTATTTAACAGTTTAAGCATTGCTGACCTGGAGTGTCTCAAATCTCTTCTTATGTACATTGATTGTCTTTATAAATGCGGTGTTCCTGCCGCAGTCGCCGTTTTTGTCAAAAGCTATGTCGCCGCATACTCCCTCGTGAGTAACGGTTTTCAGAGCCTGCATAATATCCTGAGGGGCGGTTGAGCCAGCCGTCTCAATGGCCTTTATAAGGACCATATAGGCATCGTAGGCCAATGCGGAAACAGGCGCGACATCTTCGGTATCACCGTTCAGAATAATACGCGACTCCTCTTCTGAAAGCCAAGTGGAGAATTTGGAGACAAAATCGGCGCCGGAACTGTCTATATCGGAATATTCGTCAAATTCCGAGGTGAAATAGACGCCTTGCCCATTATTGCCCGTATCCCTTATGAGCTTTGCGGTATCCCAGGTGTCGCCGCCGAAAATGGGAATCATATTCAGCTTTTCCCTCATCTGATTTATAAACATTACAGCCGACTCGGTGGGTGAAGGCATATAGACAAAGTCCGCGCCGCTCGCCTCTATCTCTTTGATTAGGCTTGCAAAACTCATAGTGACGGTGTTGAAGTTGTAAAACTCAACCTGCCCGCCGAGGGCCTCAAAGCCAGATGCAAAATAATCTCCGAGTCCCTTGGAGTAGGGGTCGCCCACCTGCGTCAAAACAGCCGCTTTGCGAAGATCCTGAGTGTACGCATAGTTTGCCATTACCTCTCCCTGGAACGAATCCAAAAAACAGACGCGGTAATAGCAGCTGTAATCGTCCGTTATTTCGGGGCTTGTACAGGATATACCGACTGCGGGTATTTTCGCGTCCTGAAAGATCTCCGCACCCGAGAGTGTAACGGCCGAGCCGTATGAACCGAGTATCGCGCTGACCTTCTTGTCAACAAGACCCCGAGCCGCTTTTGCAGCGGCCTGCTGCTCCGACTCGTTGTCCGAATATATAAGCTTTACATCATAAGTAACTCCGCCTATGTCCACAGTGGGGCACTTCTCGTTGGCATACATTATGCCCAGCTTTTCCTGATATCCACCCAGAGAGTTTATTCCCGTGAAGGGTTCGAAAACGCCTATATATATTTTATTTTCATTTTCGTCCACAGGCTTATATGACAGGCTGTCTCCTCCGGTTGTCTGGAAAAACAGAGTAAACAAGACGATTGCAAGCACGATGGCGATTATGAGAAAGATGTATTTTTTCATTATTATCACAACCCAATTTTTTTGGAAACACACAACATGGGATATAATAATATAACAAAGCTGTGGCAAAATCAAGTGCCCTCATATTATAATCGGACTTGTCCGATAGTCCGCCCCACCTCTGCGCTCGGCTCTGACCCCGTAGCCCAGAACATACAGATCATGGGCCCCGCTGGTCTGTTCAAACAGCCTACGGCACTCAGCGGACAGGCCGTTAACCGAGGCCGGCTTTGTTATCACGGGGATAGAGGACTTTTCGCTAATTATGCGGAGCGCCTTGCAGCCCTTTTCATTGGCGGCAAGCACTCGCGCATAAGGCGGAAGCTCTGCCGAGTCCTCGGCGGCTATACCCAGAGCGGCGCAGACGCACATCCTTCTGATCCGTGAAAGGGCGTAGCGCTTAGTTTTGGCGGCAGATAGTATGCCGTCCAGCGTGTATTCCTCCCGGGCAGCCGCATACAGACGGTTGCCCAGCCCCTCTCCTGCGTCCGGAAGGCTGTTGAAAGCGTCCCTGTCCAGCATACGGAAGCGGGAGATCAATGCCTCCTCCAGCTTTAGCATATCCACTGGGCCTCTTCCGCATTTCATTTCGCGCTTATACACAGCGCGCACACTTCTGGGCATTAAAGTCGAGTATGACGATCTGTTTTTTATACGTGCACGGATATCGGAGGCGCTTCCCTCAGGCCCGTCGTGGTCTGTTCCCTCGCGCTGTACCGTCAGCGGTTCTATACGAAGGCGAAGTTCATAAATCGCCTTGAGATACTCTACGGCGAGAATATTGTTTGGATAGCTGAGATAGCCGCCGATGCTGCCATACTCCGACTCTACGGCCCTCTGGCGGGCGGAGGCGTAGGAAACGCCCGTCTCAAGCTCCCGCTTTATGACGGCGTTCAAGGCGGGATCCATTATGGCCGTGGCCAGAGCATTCAGCGTCTTCATGTCGCCACACTCGCTGCCAAAGCTGAGATAGTCTATACAACCGAGCTGCCCCAGAAGTCCTACTGCGCCGCGGGCAAAACCTTCAGCCGACGAGAGCGACCACGGCGGCGGCAGCTCGATAACGAGGTCTGCACCGCCTATCACAGCCGCCTCGGCACGGGCGTGCTTTGAAAAGATTGACGCCTCTCCCCTCTGGACAAAATCGCCCGACATCACGCAGATTACAGCGCTGTCACCTCCCGCCGACTCGCGGCTTTTGACTATGTGGTGTCCGTGTCCGTTGTGAAAGGGATTATATTCTGCAACGATACCAATCATTTTCATCTTATATCGCCTCACATTATTTGAGAAAAATGTCAAAAAACCTTGAATTTAGTCTTAATTGGTATTAGAATGAGAAAGAATGTGTATTCTATGTATCTGTGCACTTCACAGATACATTTTACATTTTTCTAACTACGATTACAAC
>JAAYCC010000218.1 GCA_012729875.1 Clostridiales bacterium
CAGAATCTGCTGTCCTGCATGGTTGAGCACGGCGTGAAATATGCTGTTTTTTCGTCCTCTGCTGCGGTCTACGGCGAGCCTGAAAACATCCCTATAAAAGAGGAAGACCCGACCGATCCCAAGAACCCCTACGGAGCTACAAAGCTTGCCATGGAGCAGATGTTCAAATGGTCGGCGATGGCTTACGGCATCAAATATGTGTCACTGCGCTATTTCAATGCCTGCGGTGCCCACCCCGACGGCAGGATAGGCGAGGACCACGACCCCGAAACTCACCTTATACCCATAGTTTTGCAGGCAGCCTGTGGTGAGCGCGATAAAATCGCAATATTCGGCGATGACTATCCGACTCCCGACGGCACCTGTATCCGCGACTATGTGCATGTCTGCGATCTTGCGAGAGCACATATTGCGGCTGTACGTTACCTGATGAACGGCGGCGAGAGCGGCATCTTCAATCTCGGCAACGGCGTCGGGTTTTCCGTCAAGGAGGTCATAAAGGCCGCTGAGGAGGTCGTGGGCCGGAAGATACCAACAGTCATCGAAGGACGCCGTGCGGGGGATCCGGCGCGGCTGGTCGCATCCAGCGAGAAAGCGAGACAGGTGCTTGGCTGGGAACCCCGATATGTGGATATACGCAAGATTATAGATACTGCCTGGAACTGGCACAGCGAGAATCCGAAGGGCTTTGCCGGAGATGATGAAGAGCTTGATATAGACATTGACGAACTGATTGATAAAAGATGAGATACGAAGGAACTATATACCGTCCGCCCAGTGAGGCCAGAAGTCTGATAGTTCAGGTCACGGTCGGATGCACACATAACAAATGCACTTTTTGTCCCATGTATAAGGACAAAAAGTTCCATATACGCCCCTTTGATCAGGTACTTGAGGATCTAAAGGAGGCGCGCTGCGATTATCCGAGAGTAGATAGGATCTTCTTTGCCGATGGAGACGCCCTCTGTCTGAGCACCGACAAGCTTCTGAATCTACTTAACGCCGTGCGCGCGATTTTTCCCGAGTGCAGGCGCGTCGGGGTCTACAGCCGTGCTTCACACATTCTGCGTAAAAGCGACGAGGAGCTTATCTCGCTTCGCGAAGCAGGTTTGGGCATAGTGTATATCGGGGCGGAATCCGGCTCTGACGAGGTATTGCTGCGGGTCAACAAGGGCGAGACGGCGGAGCAGATAAAAAACGGCGTTCAGAGGGCCGAGCGGCTGGGTATACAGGCCTCGGTGACCTTTATCTCGGGTCTCGGCGGGAAAGAACTCATGGAGGAGCACGCCGTCAAGACAGGTGAGATGATAGGGGAGATGGGCGCCTCATATGTAGGACTCCTTACGCTGATGCCCGCGCCGGGCACAAAAATGTTTGAAGATATTATGAGCGGCGTCTTTCAGCCCCTGAGTATGTTGGAGGTCGAGCAGGAGCTAAAGCTCATACTCACAAACGCAGACTGCCAAAAGGACTGCGTATTCCGTTCCAACCATGCATCCAACCATCTGGTCCTGAGCGGAACGCTTCCGAAGGACAAAGACAGAATGATAATGCAGGTAGTGCGTACAATGATGTCGAATGACATGAAATAACATAATCCCCGCATTTCGTTGAATGCGGGGATTATATTTATCTGCTGTCTCTGGCTTCGCGCAGCTTTATGCGTTTTTTTCTGTCGCTCTCGTCAAAGGACAGACCGACGGCCACTCCCAGGCACATGCCTATGCACATTCCAGTGACAACATTGTCCAGCGTAATGCCGATGCTGACACCGCAGCTGATACCGATACACATAAAGATCGCCATCCAGGAGGACTCTTCGCGCTCCTTTTCATACAGCTCTCCTTTATTACCTGCACCGTTTGGGGCGAAGCCGAGTTTTTCCAAAACGTGCTTTGATGCGAGATCGCTTTCTTCAGTTTCAGCGGTTATGAAATATACATCGTTATCGGAAAATGCCCAGTGTATCGCCTGTCTTACGGCCTCGGTGGCAAAGCCATTGTTGCGGTGTTCCTCATATATAGCACAGGCTATCTCCACGGCGCCGTTTTTCTGCGGGCCTTTAAATCCGAGATTTCCTATGACCTTACCGTCATGAAGGGCTATTTTCCATTTGGTATACCAATTGTGCTTATCTGGATGGTCAAGGCAGCTCTGAAGTATTTCGTGCAGATCGCTTTTTTTGCTCTCATCGTTCTCCGAAAGAACGGCAGAGCGGAGTTCGTCGACAGACATGGCTGAGATCAGAAGTCTCTTTGTTTTTAAAATTTTCATAGGTTAACCCCTAAGAATTGTTTTATATATTATAACACAAGAAAGAAAAATAGAAAATAAAAAGGCGCCGTCACAAAGACGGCGCCTCGGTATAAAGAGAAATTATTCGCCCTTTAGCATAGCGAGCAGACCGTTCTTGTAGGTGTTCATTGCAATGACAAACAGCAGAGCAAATACACCGACAGCGACCATAGCCGCCATCTGAACCGGGAATTCATGATAGGTATTGAGTGCGCCGTAGACGTTTGCTCCGATCGCAACCAGCAGGGACAGGAGACCAAGAATGAGTCCGCCCTTGATCTTGTTGACTGCGGGCATCTTGGCTGCACCTGCGCCGAGTATAGCGGCGATAAGTCCGAAGATAGCGGCGACTGCAAGAGCTATGTACTGATACATTCTGCTCATAAGTTCATCGGTTGTCTTTATGGTCTCTTCATCGACAACTTCTCTCGCTGCTTCAATGGGCTTCATACCGGCGTCTATTTTGGCCTTAACATCGGCGTTCTTGGAGAGCTCAGCAAAGCCTGCTTCAACTTTTGCTTCGCCATCTTCAAACTCCTTAAGCTTAGCCTTGCCCTCTTCGAGCTGCTTTTCAGCTGCTGCGAGAGTGGCTTTTCCTTCGTCCAGCTGGACCTTTGCGGCCTTGAGCTTAGCCTGACCGGCCTCATACTCGTTCAGCTTCGCTTTACCCGCATCGAGCTGAGTCTTAGCGGACGCGAGCTGAGTCTTAGCGGACGCGAGCTGAGTGTTAGCGGCTGTGAGCTGAGGACCTGCGGCTGCGAGCTTAGATTTACCGGCTTCATAAGCCGCCTTGTTGGCCTCAAGCTTTGCCTTACCGGCTTCATACTCAGCCTTCTTGGCTGCGAGCATTGCTTTGCCTGCTTCATACTTGGGCTTTTCGGCCTCAAGCTTTGCAGCGCCTGCTTCGTACTCGTCAAGCTTTGCTTTTGCTGCTGCAAGCTGCTGCTCGTATTGTGTCTTTAGGTCGCCTGTAATGAGACCGGCCTCAACGCCTGCGTTGAACTGGGCGAGCTTCTGCTCGTATTCAGCTTTGCCGGCCACGTAAGTGGGAGTCATTGCATCGATCTTTGCCTTTCCTGCTTCATACTCGGCAACCTTCGCCTGCCCTGCTTCATATTCGGCAACCTTTGCCTGCCCTGCTTCGTACTCAGTGATGAGGGCCTGACCTGCCTTGTACTCCTGAAGACCTGCGTTGTACTTAGCAAGACCTGCGTTATACTTAGCAAGACCATCGTTGTACTGAGCTAAACCTGACTGGTATGTGGTCTTGCCGGAGTTGTAAGCTGCGGTGTTTGCGGCCAGAGTCGCGGCACCAGCGTCATACTCCGCCTGCCCTGCTTCGAGCGCTTTTTTGCCTTCTTCGTACTTTGCAAGGCCTTCCTCATAGGTGGCTTTTCCTTCTTCATAGGCTTTGCGGTTAGATTCGAGGGTGGCAGAGCCATCTTCGAGAGTCTGAATATCGGCCAGTGTATCGGCCTTTTCCTGCTCTTTTATCTCCTTAGTGTCCAAAACATTGGAGATCCCAAGACCTGTGGCCACGAGACCAAACAGGCAGGTGAGAATGAGCAGAATGCTGCAGACTTTGAGCATTTTTTGTCCCTTCACGTTTATTTCCTCCCAAAAAATATAGTTTTTTATCCGTAATCGCAAAAAACTGTCCCCCACCTGGGAACTGGAAACCGTTTCCCCCCCCATATAAATATTGTATCTGCGCCGGAATTGTGACGAATAGCTTACGAATCCCGCACATTTTCAGCTCTATTGTATAGTAATTCTTGCTCAAACGCAATACTTCAGTCGAAGTTAGAAAGGAAAAATAAAGGTGTCGATTTTAGCAGATAAGTAAAATTATTTTAAAATCTATAGCAAAACACCTAAAAACACCTAAACTAAATTGGCCCCAATACATAAATTATGATAAAAGCTGAGAAAAAAGTTTTCCATATATTGGCGGTGGTTTATTGTGCCAAAATTGTTGAAACCGACCAAATTATGTTTTAGGAGCTGCTCTATCTTGACAAAGCGTTTTTCTGGTAGCATAATGAAAATCGTAATAATAGGGGTGCTGACTCATGTCGGCTGAGATCAAGCAATCGAGCTTGGGACCCTTGAACCTGATCCGGGTAATGCCGGCGTAGGAATCAAAGGAATATTTCCTTGATGGACCGCGTTGCCGTACCCGCAGCAGCGGCCTTTTTTGTTGCGCTGCGAAGACTTACAAAACTGGAGGGAATATTCATGAAAACAAGCACAAGAAAACTGGCTGACAGCGCAATGCTCATAGCCATAGCAACCGTTCTTTCACTTTTTTCGTTTAAGGGACCGTGGGCACTCGGTGGCGGGATAACAATCTGTAGTATGCTGCCGCTGGTAATGCTTGCACACAGATACGGTACAAAATGGGGAGTTTTCTCCTCGCTTGTGTACAGTTTGCTGCAGCTGGTTCTCGGATTTAACAACGTCCAGTATGCGCCGACGGCTCTCACAGCGGCGACAATAGTTGCTTTTGACTATATAGTCGCTTACGGTGTGATCGGCTTTTCGGCTTGCTTCAACAATGTGGTCAAGGACCGCAAATGGTCTATTGTTATTGGTATTATATTCACGTTCATGCTCCGTTTTGCCTGCCATTTTTTAAGCGGGCTGCTTGTCTGGGAAGTAATTTTACCCAACGAGCTTGGCTGGGCTCCCGTAGTGTGGTCTCTGGCGTATAACGGATCATATATGATACCGGAGATTATAATCACCTCGCTTGTCGCTCTTTTGCTCTATAAACCCCTAAGACGTTACTGGCTGGCTGAGGATATTTCATAACAGGTATAGTAAAAAGTCCGTCCCTCTGGGGACGGACTTTTTAATCTCCGGATTGTTGCATTTCAAAACTAGAGATGGTTTACGGGCGGCCGGCAGACGCCATCCTCACAGATATAGTA
>JAAYCC010000219.1 GCA_012729875.1 Clostridiales bacterium
ATCGCATAGCCGGCAGCCCTGCCGCGGCGGCGACGACGAACTTTTCCGACGTCTCCGAGGGCGACTGGTACGCAAACGCCGTGCACTGGGCGAGTGCGGGCGGTATAGTTGAGGGCTATGACGGGAGGTTCGACCCCGACAGATCCATAACCCGAGAGCAGCTTGCAGCCATATTGTGGCGTTATAGCGGCTCGCCAGGCTCCGACTATGACCTCTCAGGTTACGAGGATGCCGCAGAAGTCTCCTCCTGGGCGGTTACGGCAATGAAATGGGCTGTAAATAGCGGACTGTTAAGCGGTGTTACCGCCTCGCGGCTCTCGCCCTCGGGTACGGCGAACCGTGCGCAGGTGGCGACTATTCTTATGAGAATGTGCAAAAGATAGTATTAGCGGGTGTGAGTGAGGCTCACACCCGTTTTTTTATAAAACAAGTTATAATACTTGACAAATTCGTTTGGCCCTGATATCATAGCTACGCGCTCCAAAGACAGCAGGTGGACTTGTCCGTAAGTCCTGCCGAGGACGGCTTCTATTTTTCATTAGTTGCTTTCTGCCTTTGCATCTGTGCAAGGGCTTTATTTTTTTGGGCGCATACAAAATTCACGGAGGTGAAAAGTTATGCCAAACGCAAAGGTTCTCAGCGAAAAGCAGGCAGTTGTTGCCGAGCTAGTTGAGCGAATCAAGGGTTCCGGCTCCGGTGTGTTCGTAGATTATAAGGGCATCACAGTCGCCGAGGATACCGCACTTCGCACCGAACTCCGCAAGAGCGATGTCAACTATTCCGTCATTAAGAACACCCTTTGCCGCCGCGCAATCAACGAGTTGGGCCTTTCCGAGCTGGATTCTGTCCTCAACGGAACGACCTCACTCGCAACCGCAGACGGCGACCCCATAGCTCCTTTCCGCGTAATCTCCGATTACGCAAAGAAGTTTGGTGACAGCAAGTTCAACATCAAGGCCGGTATTATGGACGGCAGGGTCCTCAGCATGGACGAGATCAAGGAGATCTCCGCTCTGCCCTCTAAGGACGCTCTGTACGCAAAGGTCCTCGGAACCATGCTAGCACCCATCACCAGTCTGGCCGTTGTTCTTGGTCAAATCGTAGAAAAGGGCGGCGGCTCCATTGAAGCGGCCGATTCCGCGGCTGAGGAAGCACCCGCAGCCGAAGCAAGCGCAGCAGAGACCGAAGAGGCTCCTGCAGAAGCTCCCGCAGCCGAATAGTCCGGTGCGGGAAATAAGAAACAATTAGGAGGAAATCATTATGGCAAGCGAAAAAGTAACCGCTATGATAGAAGAAATTAAGGCCCTCTCCGTTCTCGAGCTTTCCGAGCTTGTACACGCCCTTGAGGAGACCTTTGGAGTATCCGCAGCAGCGGTCGCAGCTCCCGCAGCAGGCGGCGCTGCAGCAGCAGCTCCCGAAGAAGAGAAGACCGAGTTCGACGTCGTTATGACCGAGTTCGGCGCTGAGAAGATCAAGGTCATCAAGGAAGTCCGCGCTATCACCGGACTCGGCCTTGCAGAGGCTAAGGCACTTGTCGAGGGCGTTCCCGCCAAGATCAAGGAAGGCATCAGCAAGGAAGATGCAGAGGCTCTCAAGGCACAGCTCGAAGCTGTCGGCGCAAAGGTCGAGCTCAAGTAATTCGGCTTTAGCTACGAAAAAATCCCGCCGTATATACGGCGGGGTTTTTTATTGTCAGAGTTATTAAAAAGGACTTCCGCTATTTGGCAGAAGTCCTTTTACTTTTTAGTTCTTAATCACTTCTGAAGCGGGGATTTTTTCTGTTCGGCGAAATGGTCATGTGTCAGCTTTACGACCACACCTGAAAGTCCGAGCAGGGCTACAAGGTTGGGTATAGCCATAAGTCCGTTGAGGGTGTCGGCAATCTCCCATGTAAGACCGAGATCCATCTTCGCTCCTACAATTACGATCAGAACAAAAATAACCTGGTAGACCTTCATGCCTTTTGAGCCGAGCATATACTCGCAGCAGCGGGAGCCGTATAGGCCCCAGCTCAGTATTGTGGACAGAGCGAACAGCGCTATACTGACTGCGATGATGAGTGAGCCGGCTTTGTCTCCAAGAACGGTACCGAATGCCGCCGCGTTGAGGGCGGTCGTGCCCTTTACCCCATAGTTCAGATCGATGCCGGAGATAAGGAGAGTAAGTCCGGTGAGCGTGCAGATAACGATGGTGTCCATAAAGACTTCAAAAATACCGTAGAGCCCCTGCTTCACAGGATCTGTCTCGCTGGTGGCCGCGTGGGCTATAGGAGCTGAGCCCAAACCGGCCTCGTTGGAGAAAACGCCGCGCTTGACGCCCCAGGTTATGCACTGGATTATTGTGAATCCGCCGACGCCGCCGACAACTGCGGAGGGATTGAACGCACCTTCGAAGATCATACCGAAGACCTTGCCTATATCGGCGATATTTGCAAAGATAACGGCAAGGCAGGTGACGATATATATGATGCTCATGAAAGGGACCAGGGTCTCTGTGACCTTACCTAGACGCTTAATGCCGCCGATGAGAACAAGAGCCGCAATCATGGCTATGATGATTCCCACAATCCAGTTGACCGTGTCCTGAGCGCCAAAACCGGGGACAAAAGCCCCTATAGCGGTGTTGATAGAGCCGGTGATGTTGCCCACCTGGACGGCGTTGCCGATCCCGAAAGCGGCAAAAGCGCCGAATATGCAAAATATGACGGAAAGCCATCTCCAGTTCTTTCCAAGGCCGTTTGTTATGTAGTACATGGGGCCGCCGACCCAGTCCCCGTCTTCGTTCCGCTCGCGGTATCTGATGGAGAGTACAACTTCGGCGTACTTTGTACACATACCTATAAGTGCGGTGATCCAGAGCCAAAATATGGAGCCGGCGCCGCCGAGTGTGACGGCAAAGGTGATACCGGCAATATTGCCCGTGCCGACGGTTGCGGCGAGTGCTGTGGTTACAGCCTGAAAGGGGGTGATCTCGCCCTTTCCGGCTGTTGTTTTTGTGAATATCTTGCCGAGGGTGTTTTTCATCGCATAGCCAAAGTGAGCAAACTGGACAAATCTGCTGCGAATAGTGAGAAATATTCCTGTACCGACAAGAAGAAACAGCATGGGAATTCCCCATACAACGCCGTTAACAGCGTCGTTCAAATCTGACAAGTTTTGCATCAGTGTTTCCCAAGAAGCTTGCATTAGTTCAATCCTCTCTTATAAATATCTCAGACATGATACCATGCCATTCACAGTTTAGCAATAATTC
>JAAYCC010000220.1 GCA_012729875.1 Clostridiales bacterium
ATTCAAACAATACGGCGTGCTAAAAAAGACTGTTCCTAACGCTTAAAAAATCTTCCGCTACGGAATAATTGACCACCCTGCGGACGATACTTTTCATACAGAGATAAACTAAGCTAAGGAGGAATAATATGTTAGTCGGCGATATTATGACAGATCAGGTTATTTCTATTTGTGAGGACGAGCCGGTCACTGCGGCAGCAAGGCTTATCAAACAGAACAACATCGGCTCACTGCCCGTCCGTGACAATAAGGGAAAGCTGAAGGGCATTGTCACGGACAGAGATATCGTTCTCCGCTGTGTCGCGGCGGAGGACGATCCGTCCGATGTGAAAGTCGGTGAAATAATGTCGCGCAACCTTGTGACCATCTCATCTACGACAGATGCGGAAAATGCTGCAAAAGTCATGGCAAAAGCGCAGATCCGGCGAGTTCCTGTAACAGACAACGGCATTCTGGTGGGCATCGTCGCTTTGGGAGACCTCGCCAGAAGCTCACAGTATGAGATGGAGGCCGCGGAAGCCTTGAGCGAGATATCCGCAGCGTTCAGACGCCGTCTAAAGTGATCTGAAGCATTGGAAACGCGCGGCGGCAGATGCTCTCAAGCTCAGAAATGGGCAGCGGGTTTTCTCCGAGCCCCAGCTCTATTGTGTATGCTGATACGCCGAAACGTGCGATGACCCAGTCCTTGTAGCCTGCGTTGTCGCTTTCGGCGGGTGTGATCTCGAGCTGGTATCCGCCTGCCGCCGCCATTTTTTCGCCGAGCTGCCGCGCGCCTTCAGGGGCGGCTCCGGCGTGGCTGTAATAGATGACCTCTCCCTGACTGTGCAGGCTTATGGCGACGTGGGGCAAAAAGTTTTCGGTAAGTTCAGCCAGGGCTCGGCTCTCGGGTTCGGACAGAGGGCAGAAGCCTGCAAAATCCCTGGGTGACGGGGAGTTGTATCCACCGGCCGCTTTTATCATTTTTGCCTTCTCCCAACGGGCAGGATACTGCAGATTCAGATCTACGCCCCTTATGTTGGCTTTCCAACCGGATGGAAACGGTATGTGCGGATAACGCAGAGCTGTCTCCGCGGCTTCTTCAAAATATGGGCCGCTGCACAAAGCACCGGACACAATATCCATACCGTCAGGGTTCAGGAGCGGTACAAAGCAGGCGGTATAGCCGCCGATGTCACCATTTTCGCAGAGGCTGCGTATGTAGTTTAGCAGGACGATACTTGTCAGCCATTCGTTTGCGTGGTGTGCGGCGCAAAATAGAACGCGCCTTTCGCCATTTCCCAGGTAAAGGGCGGGTATGCATTTGCCCATGACGCTGTATCCCGCGACACCCATCCTGAGATAGGGAAAATCTGTTTTAAGCGCTCTGCACTGCGCAAGAACTCCCGATGAACAGTTCGGGTTTTTTTTTGAATCGAAATTTGTTTCAAAAGCCATTTTGCTCCCTCCATTGAAAAAATAAAAAAGAAATACTTACTAAAACTCGGCGTTGCTCTATTCTATGAGAAAAAATCAAAATAGGTAATCGACCTATTTTTTGTTACCCTTACACATCGTTATTTTCAGCACCCGCGAACATAATGTTAGGGCAATAAATTTTGCGGGGGAAAATGGGATGAATTTCAAAAAAACAATTAAAATGCAGGCGGCGATAATGGCAGTGCTGATGGCGTTTACAGTGACGTGTCAAACGGCCTTCGCCGAACAGAAAAGACTGGTGCCAATGGGGAGCACCATAGGTATTTCAATGAGTACAGACGGCGTCATGGTGGCGTCACTTACGTCCACGGAAAACGGCGGCGCCCCTTCGCCTGCCGCAGAAGCCGGGCTGTTGCCCGGGGACCTGATAACGGCTTTGGGAGGCGAAAAAATAAGTTCTGCGGAGGACTTCCGCAAGGCGGCCGAGAAGCTCACGGGGGAGCCCGTGTCTGTGACTGTAAAAAGAGAAGAAGAGGATCTGCAGATGACTATTACGCCCAACACAGCGAGCGGGACCCCGGAATTGGGGATGTGGCTCCGAGACGGTATATCCGGAATCGGCACGTTGACTTACTATGACCCCCAGACTGGAATGTACGGCGGTCTGGGACACAGTATCTGCGACGCGGATTCGGGAGTTGTTATTCCTCTTGGAAGTGGAGAAATAATGCGCTCAGTGGTAGTAGAGGTAGTACGCGGCGAGGTGGGACAGCCGGGAGAGCTTCACGGAATTTTTGATGTGAACGCAATATGCGGAAATATCCTCGGCAATACAAGCTGCGGAATATTCGGAAATCTCTCACAGGGGATACCTCTTTCCGACAAGGCGATACCCGTGGCGTATGAGAGAGAGATCGAGCTGGGGGAGGCCACGGTGCTTTCCAATGTAAGCGGAACAGATGTCGCCGGATATAAGGTGGAAATCGAGCGGATTTATAAGGATGAGGTCACGGGAAGAAGCATGATGATCAAAATAACCGATGAAGAACTGTTGGAAAAGACCGGCGGAATAGTTCAGGGAATGAGCGGCAGTCCGATAATTCAGAACGGCAAACTTATAGGTGCTGTGACGCACGTTCTGGTGAACGATCCTGAAAAAGGTTTTGCGGTATCGGTGGAAAAAATGCTTAGGGAGAGCGAGACGCTCTGCGAAAGCGGTCGTGCCGCGTAAAATTATATCGAATTGGCCTTAAACGCAAAAAATGTCGATTTTTGACGACAAAAAACTGTAAAATATACTCAGTTCTTTGTTGCACTTGGAACTTTTTTATGATAAATTATTCTTGCTTGGCGGTGAAGGCGCTTAGAGAGACAAAATGTGCAACCGTACTCTATAAGCGGAGGATTTGGTATGGTTACCAAGGCTAAAGTACTGATTGCCGATTCAGGAGAGGATTTCCGCTTCCTCATGGCAGACACAATCAAAGCGGAAGAGGACATGGAGGTCGTCGGCACAGCCGGCGATGGGATGGAAACCCTTGAGATGGCTTCGGTTAAGCACCCCGATGTCGTTGTAATGGATCTTGTGCTGACAAAACTTGACGGGCTGGGTGTCCTAAGCAGGTTTTCACAGCTGCAGAGGGCACCGGCTGTCATCATTGTATCCGGCTTTTTTAATGAGCACGTACTTCAGGAAGCTGCCGAGCTTGGAGCATATTATTTTATGCCCAAGCCCTGCGACATTCCCGAATTGCTCAACAGGATAAGGCAGGTTACATCGGGCAGTAAAAACGCGCTTCCATATCAGGGAATGCTCGTTAGCAAGAGCGAGTTGAACCTCGAATCCGTGGTCACTGAAGTGCTTCACGAGATTGGCGTCCCAGCTCATATCAAAGGATACCAATACCTCAGGGAAGCAATCATCATGACCATAAAAGATATGGATACTATTAATTCTGTAACGAAGATATTGTATCCTGAGGTAGCACGCAAGTTCGATACAACTCCGTCCAGAGTTGAACGCGCAATTCGCCATGCAATCGAAGTGGCTTGGGACAGGGGAGATCTTGAGACACTGCAGAAATTTTTCGGATATACCGTTTCAAACGTCAAGGGCAAGCCGACAAACAGTGAATTTATTGCAATGATTGCCGATTGCCTGAGCCTGCGAAGAAAGGTTGCCGAAAGATAAAAAAAATTAATTATCCATCCGGCCTGCCATAGAACCGGGTGGAATTTTTTATCCTGAAGGGGAGGTCTGTAGTTGTATAAATAGTTTTATAATATATAATATGAGTACCGAGCCGGAAAAGGGGACCTGTAATGTCGGATATCGTCAAAAAAACAGATGATTTTCTTCGTGCTGTCGATATGCATCCG
>JAAYCC010000221.1 GCA_012729875.1 Clostridiales bacterium
ACCTGCACGAGGATGTCATTTTCCGCACGCCGGGCCTGCACCCCTTCACACCGGAGCTTCAGAAGGCGGCAGAAGGCGGCAGTGTGCTGACTTCCGAGATGGAGGCGTTTTTTGCGGTCTGCCCCTGCCACACTATTGCCGTCACCGGCAGCGACGGCAAGACAACCACGTCCACTATAATCTCGACGCTGCTGCGCGAGGCCGGGCACACGGTTTTCCTCGGCGGAAACATAGGCGCCCCCCTGCTGGACAGAGTTCCCGAAATGAAGCCGGACGACTTCGTCGTTCTTGAGCTTAGTTCTTTCCAGCTTCACAGCATGAAGTGCAAGCCCGAAACCGCCGTCATAACGAATATATCTCCAAACCATCTGGACGTCCACCCCAGCTTCGAGGACTATGTGAACGCCAAGAGAAACATTTTCCGTTTGCAGGACGAAAAATGCCGTCTTGTTCTCAACGCCGACGACCCGTACTCGGCCAGCTTCGCCTCGGAAGCGCGCTCAGAAATCCGCTATTTCAGCCGCAGCCACTCGGTCATAAACGGGGCCTTCTGCGTCGAGGATCTGCTCTATGCCGCAAGAAACTATGAGGTCAGAGAGCTGATGCCTTCGTCGGGGATCCTCATACCCGGCAACCACAATATCGAAAACTACCTTGCCGCCTACGCCGCTGCGGACGGCTATATAACGGATGCCGTTTTCCGCCGTGTCGCAAAGACCTTCCCCGGCGTTCCGCACCGTATCGAGCTTATTAGAGAGCTCAACGGGGTCAAATTTTACAACGACTCAATCGCGTCGAGCCCCACCAGAACAATAGCGGGTCTCCGCTGCTTTACAAAAGTCAAACCGATACTTATTGCGGGCGGACACGACAAATTTGTCCCCTTTGACGATCTCGGCACCGAAATCGTCGCCCGCGTCAAGGCGCTTTACCTGACGGGCGAGACCGCCGATCGCATAAAGCAGGCTGTTCTAAACACCCCCGGATACAACCGCCTGACCCTGCCCATATTTATTATAGACGACTTCAAGGAGGCGGTTCTCGCCGCCGCAAAGAGCGCACGGGAGGGCGATGTTGTCATGCTCTCACCCGCCTGCTCGTCTTTTGATAAATTTAAAAACTTTGTGGAACGTGGCAACACCTTCCGTCAAATCGTTCTTGAAATGGAGTAAACATGGAACTAAAGCAAATTATTTTTGAACTCTGCGACCTGGCTTCTCCCTCCGGATTTGAAGAGGGAGCTTTCGGGCGCATATCCGAGCTGCTTGAGCCCTTTGTGGACGAGATAAAAACAGATGCTATGGGCAACCTCATCGCCGCAAAAAAGTGCGGAAAGTCCGGAGCAAAGAAGCTTATGCTGGACGCTCACATGGACGAGATCGGCCTTATAATAACAGACATTGACAAAAGCGGTTTTCTCCGCTTCTCTAATCTGGGCGGCGTAGACCCCCGCATGCTGCCGGCGAGAGAGCTTAAAATCCTCACCGATCCTCCTGTCTTCGGCGTTATCGACACCATGCCGCCCCACGCTCTGGAGAGCGTCGATTCCGACAAGTCAATAGACGCAAAAAAGCTCTATATCGATGTGGGCCTTTCCGAAGAAGAAGCCAAAAGGCGTATCCCTCTCGGCACCCCCGCCGTGTTTGCGACAGGCTGCAAGTGTCTGACGGAAAACGTCATTTGCGGCAAATCGCTGGACGACCGCGCCTGCGTGTCGATAATCATTAAGGCCATGGAAATGCTCAAAGACGCCGATCTGGACGTCGACGTATACTGCCTCATCAGCACTCAGGAGGAGCTGGGAATGC
>JAAYCC010000222.1 GCA_012729875.1 Clostridiales bacterium
CATGCGCCGAGGGGCAGTCCTCCCGCAAGACCTTTTGCTGTTGTCACAATGTCCGGGATGATGTTGTACTGCATGAAGGCGTAGAGTGTGCCTGTTCTGCCGTTTCCTGTCTGGACCTCGTCAATGATCAGAAGAATATCTCTCTCGTCGCAGAGCTTTGCAATTTTTGCCACATATTCCTCGTTCATCGGATTCACGCCGCCCTCGCCCTGCACAAGCTCCAGCATGACAGCGCACACAGTGCCGTCACAGAGCGCTGAAAGCGCATCGAAATCGTTGGCTTTGGCGTATTTGAAGCCGTCAAGAAACGGACCGAAGTGTACGTGCATCGAAGCCTGACCCGTTGCGCTTAAGGTGGCCATACTGCGGCCGTGGAAGCTGTTTTCTAAAGTCACTATGTTGTATCGTCCGTCTCCGTATTTGTCATGTGAGTATTTGCGCGCACACTTGACCGCGCACTCGTTGGCTTCCGCTCCGGAGTTACAGAAAAAAACCTTTCTCATGCCGGTTTTATTGCAGAGCATCTCGGCGAGTGTGACCTGGGGCTGGGTATAGTATAGATTGGAGAGGTGCTGCAGCTTGTGAAGCTGCTTTTCGACCGCCGCGATCCACTCGTCGTCGCAGATCCCGAAGCTGTTTACTGCTATCCCGCTGCCCAGATCGATATACTCCTTTCCGTCCGTATCATAGACAGCAGCACCCTTCCCACGGTCGGCGACCATGGGAAATCTGACATAGGTGTTTGCGATAAACTCCCTGTCATTTTTAATAAAATCCATATTATCACATCCTAGTTATGTTAACACATATGGTTTTTGCTAAGAATATCAGTCACATTAATTATGTAAACTTAGAATCAGACAAACATCGTTCCGATACCCTCGTCTGTGAGTGTCTCTATAAGTATGGAGTGCGGAACGCGCCCGTCAATTATGAATACGCGTTTTACGCCGCGGCGTATCGCCTCGATACAGCACTCGACCTTGGGTATCATGCCGCCGGATATGAGGCCCTCGCGCATGAGCTGCGGAGCCTCACTGACGTTGACCACGGAAATGAGCGTGGCCGGGTCGTCCTTATCGCGCAGGATGCCTGCTATATCCGTCATGGAAATGAAGCTCTCCGCCTTAAGAGTGCCGGCAATCCGGCTGGCGGCTGTATCGGCGTTTATGTTGTAGCAGTTTCCCTCTCTGTCACAGCCGACAGTGGAGATGACGGGTATATAGCCCTTGTCAAGTACGTCCAGAATGGGCTGTGCGTCAATATCTGTTATTTCACCTACAAAACCCAGCTCATCGCTTATTTTCCTTGCCTCGATCATATGCCCGTCTATGCCGGAGAGACCGATGGCCCTGCCGCCCATGTTTCCGATAAGCGACACAAGGTTCTTGGATATTTTACCGGCCAGCACCATCTGTACCACCTGGGCCGTCTCCTCGTCGGTGACACGCAGACCGTCGATAAATCTGGACTTTTTGCCCATCTTTGCGAGTGTCTCGCTTATCTCCGGGCCGCCGCCGTGGACAAGGACGACCTTTACGCCGATGAGAGAGAGAAGAATGATATCGCCCATAACAGCGCGCTTCAGCTCGTCGTTTATCATCGCGTTGCCGCCGTATTTTATGACGACTATTTTATCGTTGTAGCGCTGTATATAAGGCAGAGCCTCGATCAAAACCTTGGCGCGCTGTGCATTGCTGAGCTTCTCGTTCATCTTGCCGCTCCTTCCGTTTGTCAGCTGCGGTAGTCGCCGTTTATTTTCACATATTCGTAGCTGAGATCACAGCCGAAGGCGCTTGCCGCCGCTTCGCCGTCTCCCAGAGCGACGTCTATTATTATCTCGTCCTCGCCGAGAACTCTTTTTGCGATATCCTCGGAGAAGCTCACTCCGCGTCCGTTCCGGCAGACTGTGACACTGCCGGATCTGGATTTGAAAGTCACGCCGATCTTGTCAAGGTCTGTCTCTACTCCGGCATATCCGATGGCACAGAGCACTCTGCCCCAGTTGGCGTCGGAGCCGAACATCGCACATTTGAGCAGGGGAGAGCAAATGACCGACTTGGATATGGCTCTAGCCGAGGCTTTATCTTTTGCTCCGGAAACGCAGCACTCCAGCAGCTTTGTCGCGCCCTCGCCGTCCCTTGCGATTAGGCGGCAGAGGTGGGCGGAAAGCTCGAAAAGAGCCGCTCTGAAGGCCTCATAATCGTGGCCCTCTCCAGTTATTTCCTCATTGCCTGCGAGGCCGTTCGCCATTACCAGCATGGTGTCGTTGGTGGAGGTGTCGCGGTCAACGCTTATCATATTGAATGTGTCTTCGGCGCTGCAGCCGAGCGCCTTTTGCAGCATCTCGGGGGAGATCGCAGCGTCTGTGGTAACGAACACCAGCATGGTGGCCATATTGGGATGTATCATGCCGCTGCCCTTGGCTATAGCGCCGATTCTGGCGGGTTTGCCGCCCAGGGAAAACTCTATGGCGGCTTCCTTTTTCCTTGTGTCGGTTGTCATTATAGCCTGCGCCGCGTCGCCGGAACCGCTCTTTCCCAGAGCCGCAGCCAGTGCGTCCATTCCCGAGGAAATCGGC
>JAAYCC010000223.1 GCA_012729875.1 Clostridiales bacterium
CCATAGACGCCGCCCCCGCCGCCTGTACACCGTAGACCTTGCACTGCGGGTTCAGGCTCTTAACCACAAAGGCGATGCCGGAGATGAGCCCTCCCCCTCCTATCGGAACTATGACCGCGTCCATTTCGGGGAGCTGTTCAAGAAGCTCAAGGCCGATGGTCCCCTGGCCGGCAATGACGTTTTCGTCATCAAATGGGTGTATGAATACCCTGCCCTCGGTCTCCTCCAGCTCGCGGGATTTGGCATAGGCGTCGTCATAGCAGCCGTTGACAAGCACGACCTCCGCGCCGTAGTGCCTGGTCGCCTCAATTTTGCTTATTGGCGCGCTGTCCGGAAGACAGATTATTGAGGATATGCCCCCCATAGAGGCTGCACGCGCCACTCCCTGAGCGTGGTTTCCCGCGCTGCAGGCGATCACGCCACGCTCCTTCTCCTCTTTGGAAAGCTGGCTTATCTTGTAGTAAGCGCCGCGAACCTTAAAAGAACCAGTAACCTGCAGGTTTTCGGTTTTGAGGTAAAGCTCGCCCTCGGAGGGGATGTTAGGTGCATAGATGAGATCTGTCCTGCGTACAACATTTTTCATTGTGAATGCCGCATGGTAGACCATGTCAAGTGTCAGCATATGTATCAAATCCTTCTTAAAAAAATAAAACCTCCGCCTCATAAAGAGACGGAGGTATAATTCCGCGGTACCACTCTTATTGCCCGAAAACAGGGCCGCTCATAGACGCCAAAAAGCGTCCGCTTCTGTAACGGGAAGTCCCGGGCGTGCTTACTTGATTTCGGCACCCGACTCCGAGGTGATACGGAAACAGCGGCGGCTGCCGCCTTACACCATACGGCGGCTCTCTGGAAACTGCACAAGCTTTTCCCTGTCCTCATCATAGTCTTTATTCAGTAAAATTTAGGCTAAATATACTATCTTACAAAACGCTTGTCAAGAGTATATCAAAACTTTTTTATATTTTTGGTTATATCGTATATTTCATACTCACAAAAACGGTATTTGATACCCTCATGATACATAGGATCGCTGAACTCTTCGCAGCTCCAGTTAAAGTCCTCGTCGAGGTTCTTAAAGAAGGTGTCGGAGTGGGGCTTTGTATAAATTCTTGTAATGTGTATCCTGTCGCAATACTGGATGAACTCGTTGAACACGCTCTCGCCGCCCACAACAAATACTCTGGGCTCATCCTTGACAGCCTCTAGCGTCTCTTCAACACTGTGGCACACGACCGCCCCCTCGATCTCAATGTCCTGACGGCTCAGTACATAGTTTTTGCGGTTCGGAAGGGGCTTTCCTCCCGGAAAATCTTCAAGTGTCTTGCGGCCGACGATTATCGCCGCGCCCTCGGTCAGCTTCTGGAAACGCTTTCTGTCTTCGGGTATTACTACGGGCTGGGTACCCTTAGCTCCGATCCCCCAGTCCTCATAAACAGCCACTATTGCTTCCATCTTTTTTTCTCCTTTCATGTTCATACCGCAACGGGTATCTTCTCGGTAAACTCGTGGTACTTGTAGTCCTCAAGAGCAAAGCTGTCGCGCGTAAACTTGTAAAAATCGTCCACCGTCGGATCAAGAGTGAACTTTGGCGCCGGCAGAGGTTCTTGGGAAATCAGTTTTTCTATAATCGGCACATGGCGGTCGTAAATATGGGCATCCGCAATTACGTGTATAAGCTCTCCAGCCTTCAGCCCGGAAACTTGGGCAAACATATGCGTAAGAACGGCATACTGGCATACATTCCAGTTGTTTGCAGCCAGCATATCCTGACTGCGCTGGTTCAAAATCGCGTTGAGGGTGTTTCCGGAGACGTTGAAGGTCATGGAGTATGCGCAGGGGTAAAGCGCCATCTCCGACAAATCGGCAAAGTTGTATATATTCGTCATTATACGCCGGCTGGCGGGGTTGTGCTTCAGGTCGTAGAGCACCTTGTCCACCTGATCCATATCACCCTCGGGATAGTGGTGCTCAATGCCGAGCTGATAGCCATATGCCTTACCGATGC
>JAAYCC010000224.1 GCA_012729875.1 Clostridiales bacterium
AAAGCGTAGTCCCCTGTCTTGTTGAGAAAACCGGCGGTGCTCTCCATCTCGGTTGCGGAAAAGGGCAGTACGCCCAGCGCCATCTCCGCCATCTGTACCTTGCCGAACAGCTCGCTGCACACAGCCCCTGCCATGGAAGGCGAGGTCACAAGCAAGCTTTTTTGGAGAGCCGCGTCTACATTCTCGACGCTCTCCGCCAGCTCGGAAAAAGCGTGCTGGTAATTCGCGGATAAAAATCTTGCGTTTTCCGCAGAACGACGCGACTCGAAAATGCCGAAAATCAGCGAAGCGGCTGTGATTACAGCCAGTACTGAAATGATTGTATATGCGACCCATTTTTTCATAAAAACACCCCTTCGCGTATATTCTTGCCGCGAAGGGTGTTTTTACTTGTGTTAAGTTTTTCAGATGATGTGAATGTCTGGTAAAAAAGCTATTTTCAGAGCTGAGTTTAAATACTTATACCAAAAAAATCAACTCAGTTTTTCGATACCCAGCTTCATTCTGCGAATAGTCTCATCCTTGCCGAGTATGCGGCATATCTCCACAGCGCCGCCCGGAGTGACTGATTTCCCAGCGACGGAAATCCGAACAGGCCACATAAGCGTTGCGTTTTTTACGCCTAGATCGCCCGCTAGTTTTATCAGTGTGTCGTGTATCGTCTCATCTGTCCAATCTTCTGTTCCCTCCATTACAGGGAGCGCCTTTTCCAGCATCTGTAGAGAGATAGCAGCGTCGGTCTTGGACTTTTTGTTGGTGTATAGCTCAATGTCGTATTCCGGCAGGGCATCAAAGAAATCAATCTTCTCCGGAATGTCCGTCAGCTTCTCGCAGCGGGGCTGAAGCAGAGGGGCAAAGGCAGAAATATCTATTGCGGGGTTCTTGACGCTCTGGCGAATAAAAGGCTCCGCAAGCTCTGTAAACCTCTCCGGCGACATTGCCTTTATATACTCGGCATTGAAATAGGTCAGCTTTTCGATGTCAAAAATGGCGGGAGACTTCGATATTCCGGAGATATCGAACAGCTCGCAGAGCTCTGACAGCGAAAAAATCTCCCGCTCTCCCCCTGGACTCCAGCCCAAAAGTGCGACATAGTTTAGCACCGCTTCGGTCAGATAGCCCTGTGACAGCAGATCCTCATAGCTCGGGTCGCCGTGGCGCTTGGACATCTTGTTGTGGTGGTCGCGCATAACAGGAGAGCAGTGGACATACTTGGGTATCTCCCAGCCGAAACTCTCGTATAGCAAATTGTATTTAGGCGAGGACGCCAGATATTCGCTCCCGCGGACAACGTGTGTAATGCCCATTAGGTGGTCGTCGATGACATTGGCAAAGTTGTAGGTCGGCAGACCGTCCGACTTTATGAGCACATTGTCGTCCAGCGTGTCATTTGGTACGGTAATGTCGCCGAAGATCTCGTCATGGAAGGTTGTCGCGCCCTCGCGGGGGATTTTCTGGCGAATGACGAAAGGCACGCCCGCTTTTATCTTTTCCTCCGCCTCTTCGTCGGAAAGGCGGCGGCAGGGGTCGTCCTTCCTCTCGAAGCCCTCGGCCTCATCGGTCTCGGACTTCTCACAGAAGCAGCGGTAAGCGCCTCCCTTTTCAAGAAGGAGTTCGGCATATCTGCCGTATATCCCGCGCCGCTCTGTCTGTATATAGGGGCCGACCGGGCCGCCGATATTGGGGCCTTCGTCGTGTATGAGACGGCAGTCAGCCAGCGTCTTATAGATGATATCGGTAGCGCCCTCTACAAGTCTGCCCTGATCGGTGTCCTCAATACGGAGGATAAACTTCCCTCCGTTTTTCTTTGCAATAAGGTATGTGTAAAGCGCAGTGCGCAGATTACCCACATGCATGTAGCCTGTGGGGCTGGGCGCAAATCTTGTACGCACCTCTCCGTGCGGGATAAGCGCTTCCATTTCCTCAAACCATTTCAAGTCCATTGTCTTTACTCCTTCTTTCCGCAAGCATCGGGACTTACATTATATTATTTTACTTAGCAGGGATTGTCAAGCGGCGTTATTTTGTGATATAATTTTTGGATAGCAAAGCATGCTGATTGAGGTGAAATTAACTATGTCGCAGTCACACAATATCTCCGAGAGAATGTTTGAGCTAACACAGAAGAATTCCGCTGTCCGTGAGATGTTCGAGGAGGGCAACCGCCTCGCGGCACTTTACGGGCGCGAAAACGTCTACGACTTCAGTCTCGGAAACCCCTACTTCCCCGCTCCCGAGGCGGTTAAGACCGCCATTTCAGATATACTTGAAAACGAAGCTTCCACATTTGTCCACGGCTATATGTCCAACAGCGGCTATGCCGACGTGCGCCAGGCTGTCGCTGACAATATCAACAGGCGCTTCGGTACGGGCTTTGCTGCCGGAAACGTCATTATGACCGTGGGAGCCGCGGGCGGGCTGAACGTCATACTCAAAACCCTGCTAAACCCCGGCGATGAGGTTCTCGTTCTCGCGCCGTACTTTCTCGAATACGGAAACTATATCGCAAACGCGGACGGCGTCCTTGTCGTCGTACCCGCCAACACAGAGGACTTCCAGCCGGACGCCAAGGCTGTTGCCGCTGCCGTAACTTCCAAAACCAAGGCTGTAATAATAAATAACCCCAACAACCCCACCGGGGTCATCTATTCGGAGGATACGATCAGAAAAATCTCCGAAGTTCTAAAGCAAAAACAAAAAGAATACGGTCACGCCATATATTTGCTGTCCGACGAGCCATACCGCGAGCTGGCCTTCGACGGAGCGGAGGTCCCATGGCTCACAAAATACTACCGCAATACGATCGTGGGCTACTCCTGGTCAAAGTCCCTGTCGCTGCCCGGCGAGCGTATAGGCTATCTGCTCATTCCCTCGGAGGCAGACGACTATGAGCTTATTTATAACGCCGCATGCATTGCAACACGGATCCTGGGCTTTGTCAACGCCCCGTCCCTCATACAGAGGGCCGTCGCCAGGTGCTTAGACGAGAGCACAGACATAGCCGCCTACGACTTAAACCGCAGACTCCTCTACAGCGGTCTCAAAAAAGCGGGCTTTGAGTGCGTTTATCCTCAGGGCGCGTTCTATCTCTGGATGAAGACCCCTTGTGACGACAGGCAGTTCTGCGCCGCCGCAAAAAAACACAACATCCTTGTCGTACCCGGCGCGTCTTTCTCCTGTCCCGGCTATGTCCGTATCGCGTACTGTGTCGGCGAGGACACCATAAGAGGCGCTCTCCCCGGCTTCGAAGAGCTGGCTGAGGAGCTTATAAAATAACATAAAAGGAAATCAAAATGGACGATAAAAAAACTATTTTCAGCGGAATACAGCCCTCGGGCGAGTTGACCCTCGGCTCCTATCTGGGCGCCATCAAAAACTGGGTAGAGCTATGCGACAGCTACAACTGCTACTACTGTATTGTGGACATGCA
>JAAYCC010000225.1 GCA_012729875.1 Clostridiales bacterium
GAAATCCCAAGGAGGATGTGCTCCGTCCCAACATAGCTGTGGCCCATATTATGCGCTGCTTCCTGTGCTTTGGAAAGAGCCATGCGGGCTCTCTCGGTAAATCTATCTTGATTTCTCATAGTACGATCCTCCTGTCGTCTGTTTTACACATGACCGCCGGAAAGCACGCCACAGGCTTGCTCACCGGCGGTCGCATCTATCGAATAAATCGATGAATTGCTGTTATTATCCAAAAATTTATTTTCCCTCAAGCCCGCGGATCCTATCCCTCAGCTCTGCGGCCTTTTCAAATTCCTCATTGCGGATTGCCGATCTGAGCTGATGCTTCAGGGCAAAGAGCTCACGCTTACCGCGTATCTCATCGCCTGCGTCCTTGGGTATGTTATCCTTTGCCTTTTCTTCTGCTTCCACCGCTCCCCTGACTTCTTCGGACTTTTCCGGGTTGCCTATCATGATCCTGACCTGTGGAATGGCCATTACAGGAGCCATAAGGCTGCGTCCCCAGCTTCCGAAGGGCTCGTCGAAGAAGCCTGACATCAGGCCGCCGAAGGGTTCGCGCCAGAAGCTGTCAAACATTGAACGGGGACGAAAGTCCATCACGTCGCCAAATCCGGCTTCCTTTGCGCATTCTGCGCAGAGGTGGTATTCAGACTTCTCTCCGTTTATATTGCTCTGATAATGAAAGGTTGCTTCGTTTTTGCATTTTTCGCACTTCATGATTTTGACCTCCTTAAAGTCGTTATTGTAGTATGCTCACGAGCATCTGCTTAAAAATTGACGCCCGGACAATGTCGCGGTGCTCAGGAGATATGGGTCTGAGTGAATTATCCCCGATTGCCGTTATAATCAGTCCCGCTGTTTTCTCGTCGATTTCCTCGGCGCCGACCATGTTTGAAACAAACGCGTCCGCCGTTCTAAGGTCAAGTCTGTCACCCACGGAATTGACTGTGTGCATTATGAGCCGTCGGGGGCTCGTCTGCACTCTTGTTATTCTGATGTATCCGCCGCCGCCGCGCCTTGATTCCACAATATACCCGTGCTCGGGTGAGAATCTCGTCGATATGACATAGTTGATCTGGCTGGGTACGCAGCTGAACCTTTCCGCAAGGCTCCCGCGCTGGAGCTCGGCAATACCGCCGGCGTCGTCCAGTATTTCCTGAATAAAATTCGCTATCAAATCACTTGTTGCCATGACTTCACCTCTGTAAACTGACTTTGACTATCCTTGACCTATGACTATATATTAGTCAGGAAAGGTCAAAAATGCAAATTTTGGTTTGACCTTTCCTGACTAATGTCGGTTTATTATTGACGATTAAGTTAAATTAGCTATAGGTTATCTCTAAATACCTCCCTTTTTCGCTGTTTTTCATTATTTGATTCTGAGATGTACAACATTTATCTTGCATTAAGCAAACAATATGTTATAATTCAAAAGTGAGAAACATAAAACCAAGGAGGAAAAACCATGGCATTCGAAATCCAGCCTGATTGCATCGCTTGCGGAGCTTGCGCGGATGCTTGCCCTGCCGGCGCCATCTCCATGGGTGACGCTCACTATGAGATCAACCAGGATACATGCATTCAGTGCGGCGCTTGCGTAGATACATGTCCCACCGGCGCAATTGTCGAGAAATAACATACGCTTTTTCAAAGAGCTTGCTGCTGATCACAATTTAGCAGCAGGCTCTTTGATGCTATATAGGAGTTTTTATGCGGAGCTTTGACGAGCTTTGGCGCGGGGGGCCGCGCTTTATGCAGACACAGGACTGCTTCAAGTTGTCAACGGACAGTGTCCTGCTGGCTGATTTTGTGAACATTGACCATGTCAGAAATTGCCTTGATCTTGGCAGCGGCACAGGCGTGCTGACTATTCTGCTCGCAGTAAAGAACCCCAAGGCAGAGCTTATGGGCGTTGAGATACAGACAGAGTTTGCAAAGCTCAGCCGCATGAACATAGAGGAAAATGAAATGGAGCAAAGGGCAAGGATTCTGACCGCTGACCTGCGTGAGTACAGGAGCCTGTTCCCGTCCGGCAGCTTTGACCTCGTCGTTACCAACCCGCCGTATTTTGCGGACAATTCCGGTTACACTGCGCCTTGTGAGCACAGGGCCATTTCCCGCGATGAGCGGAGCTGTACGCTGCCGGACGTATGCGCCGCGGCGAGATGGGCTCTGCGCTGGGGAGGGAGCCTCACTATGGTGCACCGTCCCGAGCGTCTCAGTGAGATATTCTGTGCTATGACCGAGGCTGGGATAGAGCCCAAGCGCCTGCGCTTTGTAAGTCACAGCGCCGATAAGGCCCCAAGTCTCGTACTGCTTGAGGGACGCCGCGGCGGGAGCAGGGGGCTGACCGTTGAAAAGCCGCTTTTTATGACCGATTCGTCCGGCGGTGACTCTTTGGAAGTACGAAAAATATATCACAGGGGCGAGTTTGCCCCGCAGGATCAGGAGAAATAATATGAGCGGAACGCTATACCTTGTCGCAACACCCATCGGCAATCTCGGCGACTTCTCACCGCGCGCGGTGGAGACACTGAAATCCGTAGATTTTATCGCTGCGGAGGACACGAGGGTGACGCTGAAGCTGCTGAACCATTTCGGCATTAAAAAACCGCTTATCAGCTATTTTGAGCACAACCGCGCCCAGAGCGGTGAAAAGATAATCGAACGCCTGCTGTCGGGCGAGAGCGTGGCTCTGGTGTCCGACGCGGGCATGCCCGCCATAAGCGACCCCGGCGAGGATCTGGTTCGGCTCTGCGCCCGCGAGAATGTGAAGGTCTGCGCAGTACCCGGTCCCTGTGCGGCGGTATCCGCTCTGTCGGTCAGCGGCATGAGCACTCAGCGCTTTACCTTCGAGGGCTTTTTGAGCACCTCCAACAAAAGCCGTGCAGAGCACCTTGAGAGTCTCCGGGAAGAAATGCGCACCATTATAATCTATGAGGCGCCGCATAAGCTTATGACCACTCTTGCGGATCTGAAGGAAGTTTTCGGCGGGGACAGAGAGCTGAGCCTGTGCCGTGAGATAACAAAAATCCACGAGGAGACTATACGCACCACAATCGAGGGGGCGTTGGAGCTGTATTCAACGATCCCGCCCAAGGGCGAGTATGTGCTTGTTATAAAGGGCAAGGAGCCGGGCGGCAAGCCTGAGACGACCTTCGAGCAGGCGACAGAGCGCGTGGAGTTCTACAGGGCGGACGGCAAATCGCTGAAACAGGCGGCAAAGCTGGCCTCAGAGGACACGGGATATTCCAAGAACGAGCTTTACAACGCAATACTTGAAAAAAATCATCTTAACACTTGAAAAAAGCGGGGCGGTACGTTATAATTATCCCCGTCACACGCCGGTGTGATGGAATTGGTAGACGTAGTGGACTCAAAATCCACCGCTGGCAACAGCATGCCGGTTCGAGTCCGGCCACCGGCACCA
>JAAYCC010000226.1 GCA_012729875.1 Clostridiales bacterium
CGAAGCGAAGTCAATCTCCCGATGAACCGACTTACAATAGAATACGACGAGGACGCAGTTACGCCGCAGATGATCTGTGAGAAGGTCGAGAAAGCGGGCTTCACGGCAAGACCCCATAATCAGGAGATTACGGCGACGGGGTCCGACGATGGACTAAAAGAGCTTAAGGCGGAGAGAGACCGGCTTATAGTCATGGGGGCGCTTTCCGTTTTACTCCTTTGCGTTTCAATGCTGCCCATGCTTGTGCACGGTTTTCCGCTTCCGGACATTATCTCTATGGATACGCATCCGGTGAACTATGCGCTGACTCAGCTTCTGCTGACTATACCGATAATCATCTGCGGGCGGAGGTTTTTTGTAAACGGCTTTTCCTCACTTATTCACGGCAGTCCCAACATGGATGCGCTGGTGGCGATATCCTCGACGGCATCGTTCGTCTACAGCCTTGTAATGACCTATCTCATGACGGACGCCCCTGCGCTTGTACATGGGCTTTATTTCGAGTCCTCCGCTATTGTGCTGACTTTGGTGGCGCTGGGTAAGCATCTTGAGGAAAACAGTAAGCAGAAGACTAAAAGCGCAATAACTAAGCTCATGGAGCTGTCGCCGGACAGCGCACTGCTGGTAAATGACGACGGAGTCTGGGAGGTACCGACCGAAATCCTGAAAGTCGGTGATGTCGTTCTCGTAAAGCCAGGAGCGCGCATACCGCTGGACGGCGTTGTGACCGGGGGCGAGGGAGGCGTGGACGAATCCATGCTGACGGGCGAGAGCCTGCCCGTGGAAAAGACGGAGGGCAGCGGGGTCATAGGCGGCAGTATATCCGTCAGCGGAGCGCTTTATATTAGAGTTACACGCATCGGCGAGGATACAACGCTGGCGGGCATCATACGCTTTGTAGAGGATGCACAGGGCAAAAAAGCGCCGATTTCTAAAACTGCCGACAAGGTCGCCGGTGTATTTGTGCCTATAGTTATAGCGACAGCCATAACGGCTCTTGCGGCTTGGCTCATCGCCGGGGAGAGCTTTGCCTTCGCATTGAAGATATTTACCACGGTGCTGGTGATTGCCTGCCCCTGCGCCATGGGGCTTGCCACGCCCACGGCAATCATAGTGGGGACGGGGCTGGGGGCTTCGAACGGGATACTGATCCGAAGCGGGGAGGCTCTGGAAATCACCCACAGGACTCAAGTTGTTGTACTGGATAAGACCGGGACGGTCACGGAGGGAAAACCGGAGGTCACGGGAATTTTGCCGTTCGGTATCGACGAAGAAAAACTGCTCTCTTTTGCGGCGTCGGTCGAGGGACTATCTGACCACCCTCTTGCAAGAGCTATATGCGAGGAGGCGGCGCGGCGCGGCTTATCTTTAGACATCGCGGTGGAATCCTTTGAAAACCTGTCCGGTATGGGGATAAAAGCCGTTATTGAGGACGGTTCTACACGGCTTGTTGGCAACCGCCGCCTGATGGAGCGGGAGGGGGTAGACCTTCTTCCGTTTGAAGCAGAGCTGGAGAGCCTGACCGAAAAGGGACAAACAATTATGCTTGCTGCGGAAAACGGAGCGGTTCGCGGGATAGTGTGTGTTGCTGACGCTATAAAGGAGGGCAGTCAAAAGGCTGTTGCCGGACTGCGTAAGCTGGGAATTAGGACAATTCTTCTCACAG
The DNA here is from genome assembly GCA_012729875.1 of Clostridiales bacterium. Lineage (GTDB taxonomy): Bacteria > Bacillota > Clostridia > Oscillospirales > Oscillospiraceae > UBA2658. The sequence continues at coordinate 1,667 of JAAYCC010000226.1, forward strand.
GTGATAACCGAGCCGCCGCAGAACACATCGGGGCGCAGGCGGGCGTGGACGAGGTCATAGCCGAGGTCCTGCCCGAGGACAAGGCGACCGTCATCGAAAAGCTCCAGATGGGCGGAGCCTGTGTGATGATGGTGGGCGACGGTATAAACGACGCGCCCGCGCTCACACAGGCGGACGTGGGCTGTGCCATAGGGAACGGCAGCGACATAGCAATAGAGTCGGCTGATGTTGTACTGATGAAAAACGACCTGAATGATGTTTCACGCGCTATCAGGCTAAGCCGTCTGACGATACGCAATATCAGGCAGAATCTGTTTTGGGCGTTTTTCTATAATGTTCTTGGGATCCCCGTCGCCGCGGGAGCGTTGTATCCGTCTCTGGGCCTGCTTCTCAGCCCGATGATAGGCGCGGCCGCAATGTCGCTGAGCTCGCTCTTCGTCGTGACGAACGCACTTAGACTAAGGAGAAAAAAGATATGAACAGCTGCTGCTCAAATAAAACCAAACACCGGGAACCCCCGGAAAAACGCGCTCTAAAAAACCGCCTTAGCAGGGTGGAGGGACAGGTGCGCGGCATTAAAAAAATGCTGGACGAGGACGCCTATTGCACCGATATCCTGACACAGGTTTCCGCGGTTCAGGCGGCTCTGAACGCCTTTAACAAAGAACTGCTGGCCAGCCATATCAGGACCTGTGTCGTCAACGATATACGCGCGGGCGATGATTCCGTTGTTGACGATCTTGTAGCTACACTTCAAAAATTAATGAAATGAGGTAAAAATTATGACAATTCTTAAAGTTACTGAAATGCACTGCGAAAAATGCGTGGAGCGCATCACAAATGCTCTTAATGAAGGGGGACTCAAGTTTTCCGTATCCCTGCCCGATCAGACCGTCACTATCGACGGCTGTGACAGCTGTGTAAAGACTGCGGTAGAAAAGCTGGACGATTTGGGCTTTTCTGCAGAAAAAATCGATTGATACAAGAAAATAGTTAATTTTTTGTCAAAAATGTTCCTTGTAGATCTTTTATTAATGTAGTATGATCAAAGTAATGGTCTGACCACGACTGGCGGTCATAAAAAGCGTGAAAGCACAATTATTATTAGAGATACGGCAAAAGTGAAGGAGGAACAACGATGGCAGAACTGAGACCCAAAATTGTCAGGCTTGCAAAGATGATCGGCGGGATAGCCGGCATGACGAACAAGATCGACGAAAATGCACCGGAATACTACAGCATGGTGAACGTCGTGTCAGACGAGCAGGCAGACGTAGCACTCGCGGCCGGTCTCCGAAAGGAGAGAACTGTTGAGTATCTGGCAAAAAAATGCGGTAAGTCTGTTGAGGAGACCCACAAGCTAGCTCTTGAACTGGCTGAGATAGGCGTTTTCAGAGTCAGAAAGAATACCAGGGGCGAGGATGTTTTCTTTGTGCAGATCTTTGCGCCCGGTATCCTTGAAATGATGGTCGGCAATAAAAAGCAGCTTGCCGAACACCCAGAAATAGGAGAGGCTTTTGAGGAATATACCCGTCTTCGCATGTCGACCATGGCACCCATGCTGCCTATGGGCGGCGGACTTATGCGTGTTATTCCGATCGAGAGCGCCATCGAGGCAAACAGCAAGGCTGTTCCATATGAGAAGCTGTCCTATTACCTTGACAAATATGACACATACTCTATAAGCGACTGTTCCTGCCGTGCGGCCCGCCGGGTAGTCGGGGAGGGCTGCGGACACCTTGAGCACAATATGTGTGTCCAGATGGGAGTCGGCGCGGAGTACTTTATCCGCACCGGCAGGGCTAGGCAGGTGACCCGTGAAGAAGTTGAGAGACACCTAAAGATGGCCGAGGAAAACGGTCTTATGCACGAGATTCCCAACATTGAGGAAGTCGGAGAGTCCGCGGCGATCTGCAACTGCTGCGCCTGTTCCTGTTTCGGTCTGCGAACTGCGGTAATGTTCGGATCATATGATGCCGTTCGCTC
>JAAYCC010000227.1 GCA_012729875.1 Clostridiales bacterium
TTCTTGTCATAGGCGGCGGCCCTGTGGGCTGCGAGACCGCCCAGTATTTAGTGCATGAAGCGGCCGTCTCACCCGATGTTTTTGCTTTCATGCTGACACAGCGCAGTGAGACGAACGAGGCCATTGGGCAGCTTGTTGACAAAAGCTACAGGAACGTGGCCATACTGGATACGGTTAAGATAGGCACCGGCTTCGAGCAGGGAACCGCCTGGCCGCTGATGAAGGATTTGGACCGCTACGGCGTCAGTAAATATCCCTTCGGCAGGATTTTGTCCTTTGGAGACAACGAGCTAACTCTGGAGGCTAAGGAATCAAAAACCCGGGAACAAAAAGCCAGGGAGAGGCAGACCGGCATAGTGGAACCCGAGAAGGTCATCACCGTCACCATACCTTGCGACACGATTGTATCCGCGATCGGCAGCTTGCCAAACACAGATCTGTTCAATGAGCTTAAGACATCTGAAAAGGAGGTTTTCTGCATAGGGGACAGCATCGAAGCTGGCAACATTGCTCACGCTATGGAAACGGCGCTGGATACGGCGCAAAAAATATAAGCGGAGGTACAACTATGGAATACGGCAAAGTAATCAGTTATGAGAAGCAGGGCACAATAGGGGTCATCGACCTGATCAACGAGGCTAAGGCAAACGTTTTCGGAGAGGAATTCTTCAACGAGCTCGAGGCAATTGAGGCCGAGATCTCAAAAGATTATGAGCTGAGGGTTGTCCTCATCATTTCCGAGGGCAAAATCTTTTCCGCCGGTATAGACCTCTTCAGCCTCAAAGATGCGGGCAGCGAAACCATCAAAAAAATGCTTGTGCGCTTCCAGAGACTGTTTAACTTCTTCCAGGAGATACCAATCCCCGTGGTCTGCGGAATCCAGGGCAAGTGCTTCGGCTCAGGCGTGGAGTTGGCGCTGGCCTGCGACATTCGGGTCTGCGACGAAGATGGTAAGCTGAGCCTTCCCGAGGGACGCTTCGGTCTCGCCCCCGACGTTGGCGGAACTACCAGACTTACAAAGCTGGTCGGCCCCGGCTGGGCAAAGTTCATGCTGATGACCGGCATGCCGATAAAAGGCAAGGACGCCTTGAATATCGGTCTCTGCCAAATGGCGGTACCCGGAGACATGGTGCAGATGGCCGCAATGCAAATTGCCACAGAGATTTCCAATCTGCCGCCCATGTCCATGCGGTTTGTAAAGCGCGGCGTCAATGTGGCGTCGGAGGCCTCGACCCAGGCAGGTATGTACTTTGAGGAAGCCCAGTCTATATACTGCTGCGGCACCGAAGATTTAAAGGAGGGAATTTCCGCTTTCCAGGAAAAGCGGGACGCCAACTTTGTAGGCAAGTAAAAGCACAAATAACGTAACCGAACCTCCCGCTGTTTTAGGCCAATGTCATGCGACGATATCCGCATGACATTGGCCTTTTTAGGATTTTATAAGCATAAGCTTTCTTCTCTCCATAGCTTGGTTTTTCTTTACAGTATCCGGTACACTGATACCTGCAATCGAGTCCTGCAGCACCTGTTGTGCGGTAACTTTCTGTATTTTTGCTTTCTGGCTGAGGATAATACGGTGCGTGCAGACATCGGGAAATACAGCCTGAATGTCTTCCGGGACAACGTAGTCTCTTCCGTAAACGTATGCTCTGGCCTTTGCAATACGGCAGATTGCAAGAGCGCCGCGAGGGCTGATGCCGAGCTCCACCATAGGATTTTCTCTTGTCGCAATGGTAAGCTCCGTAATATATGCAATGATGCTGTCCTTAAGCACTACATCCAGCACCTCTTTCTGCATCTGCAAAACATCCTCCGTCCCGCAGACCTGCCGAACATCGTCCACCGGGTTCTTTTTCTGACGATCGCGAATGATCTCCATCTCACTCTCATAGTCCGGATATCCTATGCTCAGCCGGATTAGGAAGCGATCCAGCTGTGCATAGGGCAGCAGCTGGGTACCTGCGGTGCCGACATTGTTCTGGGTGGCTATAACAACAA
>JAAYCC010000033.1 GCA_012729875.1 Clostridiales bacterium
TCCGCGAGCATTAGTGCAGTACCGCTGGGGGCATCGACTTTTGTATTGTGGTGCTTTTCCACTATCTCAACGTCGAAATCGTCGCCGAGGACGGCGGCCGCTTTTTTTACAAGGGCGGTCAAGAGGTTTATTCCAAGGGACATGTTTCCCGAACGGAAGGCGGGCACCTTCTCGGACAGGTGCGAAATATGCACCAATTGCTCACCGGAATAACCTGTTGTGCAGAAAACGCACGGCATATTTCTGTCTGTGCAGAATGTGAGCAGGTTATTGAGGGCTGCGGGACTGGAAAAGTCTATTATAACGTCCGCCTCCCCCTTGAAATCTTTAGGGTTGGCAAATACCGGAAAGTTGCCGCGTGCTTTGCCTGTTACATCGAAGCCTGCGGCAACTTCTACGTCCTTTTTGTCCTCACAGATCTGTGCAACCATCTGTCCCATTTTTCCGCTGCATCCGGATATAATTATCTTTGTCATGTTTTTCCTCCGCGTTTTTGTTAAAAAGGGGCGAAACAAGTTCGCCCCTTAAGTTGGTTTATTTCAGTTTGAGACCTACGTCCGTCATGCTCTTCTTGAGCTTTTCAAGGTTCTCCGGCGCCATTTCATAGAGGGGCAGCCTTAGATTTCCGACTTCCATTCCCATGAGGTTCATTGCCGTCTTGATTGGAATTGGGTTGACCTCTATGAAAAGCGTTGCAAAGAGGTCTGCGTATTTGTAGTATATGTCGCAGGCGGACTTGAAGTCGTTTTTCATGCAGAGATCGCAGATGTCGGTCAAGACCTGGGGCACTATGTTTGATGCGACGGATATAACGCCCTTAGCGCCCATCGCCATCATGGGTATGGTGTTGTCGTCGTTACCGCTCCAGATGTTGAGGTCGTCTCCGACCAGCGCCCGTGTGCGGGAAAACAGGCTGAAATCGCCGGATGCCTCCTTGATCCCGTTGATGTTCGGGTGCTTGGATAAAATCTTGTATGTATCCGCGGCGATGCCGATCCCCGTTCTGCTGGGGACGTTATAGAGTATCATCGGGATATCTATGCGGTCTGCGACGGTGGTGAAGTGCTGGACAAGACCGCGCTGGGTGGTTTTGTTGTAATAGGGCGTGACCATGAGGATGCCGTCTGCGCCGGAGGCCTTTGCACTGGTCGCGAGAGCGACGCTGGTCATAGTGTCGTTGCTGCCTACGCCGGCGACAACCTTCATTCTGCCGGCGACTTTCTTGACGCAAAAATCGACCAGCTCTTCATGTTCGGATATGGGCTGTGTGGCATTTTCACCGGTGGTCCCGCAGACTATGATAGCGGAGATGCCTCCGGCGACCTGCATTTCTATGAGTTCTGCCATCTTGTTATAATCTATGGTGTTCCCGCGGAAAGGTGTTACAATTGCCGTGGACGCTCCTGTGAATATCGGTGTTTTCATTATAAATGACCTCCTTTTAGTGGGTGGCTTCTATATAGCCCTCCGCACAGAGCAGTTCCGCCAGTTCGACGGCCCCGCCTGCGGCGCCTCGCAGAGTGTTGTGTGAGAGACAGACGAATTTATAGTCATACTGGGTGTCCTCGCGAAGCCTGCCGATAGAGACGGCCATCCCGTTTTCCAGATTGCGGTCGAGCTTTGTCTGGGGCCGGTCGGCTTCCGTGAAGTAGTGTAAAAACTGTTTGGGAGCTGTTGGAAGGTTTAGCTCCTGAGCTCTGCCTCTGTAATTTTCCCAAAGGCCCAGAATCTGCTCTTTTGTGGGCTTCCTGTCAAAGTTAACAAACACGGCTGCCATGTGGCCGTCGGTACAGGCTACGCGCAGGCACTGTGCTGTTATGCGGGGCTTTTCGGCAGCGGCGATGACGCCGTTTTCAACCTTGCCCCAGACTTTCAGCGGCTCTTTTTCGGACTTTTCTTCCTCTCCGCCGATATAGGGTATGCAGTTATCCACCATTTCCGGCCAACGCTCAAATGTTTTGCCGGCGCCGGAAATTGCCTGATAGGTGCACACCAAAATGTCCTTGATGCCGAATTCCTCGCGGAGAGGCTCTAGGGCGGGGACGTAGCTTTGAATCGAGCAGTTCGATTTCGTGGCAATAAAGCCTCGCTGCGTCCCCAGTCGCTTTCGTTGAGCTTCTATGACTTTTATGTGTTCGGAGTTGATTTCGGGAATGACCATGGGTACGTCGGGAGTCCAACGATTTGCACTGTTGTTGGAAACAACGGGGCATTCGCGCTTGGCGTATGCCTCCTCGAGAGCCACAACTTCCTCTTTTTTCATGTCAACGGCGCAGAAGATAAAGTCGACGTTTTTGACGATCTCGTCGATGTCTGCGGCTGCGTCCTTGACAACGAGCTTTGTGGCACACTCGGGGAGGGAGTCGGGCATAGCCCAGCGGCCGCTGACGGCTTCCTCATAGGTTTTTCCGGCGCTTCTGGCGCTTGCCGCAACCTCGACAAGCTCAAACCAGGGGTGAGCGGCGATGAGCAGAACGTAGCGCTGCCCAACCATACCGGTTGCGCCGACTATTCCGACTTTATATTTCTTCATAGTTTCCCAACTTTCCGCTACGTGCTTCAAGTATAAATAATCTATCACTAATACTTGAAAGAGGAGCTTTTTTGTAATATAATGTTACTGTTACTAATTGGCGGACGGTATTAAGTGTTCCGTATTTAGAAAATCCTATCACAGCGCGCTTTCACTGTCAATAAATGTTCGCCATGAATTATGGCGGCTTTTACCTGAGTTTTTTGTCAATTTAGCGAAAGGAAGAACCCATGAAACATACATATCATAAGGCCATCGCGTTTTTTCTTGCTGCAGTATTGGCGGTTTCTGTCCTCAGTTACGGCGGAGCGGCCTCGGCCGCCGGATCAATATATGTCAATGACGGCAGCGGCGTTCTCGGGACAGATATTGGCTCGGCATACGCCGTCGGAGGAGACGGCAGCGTTTCGGTTGTCGGAGACAGCTATGCAATAACCGGAGACGGCACCGTGAAGGTAGGGCAGAATCTTCCGGGGGGAGAAGATGACGGCACGACCGTAAAGGTTTCTTCAAACGTAGCCCGCATAGGTCTTTACTATTACTATAACAACTCCCGTGACAGCTCGCTTGCAGCGGCTAATCTTCAAAACGATGTCGGCTATGGGTATAAGTTTGGATACTATGACTCGGACCGCGTGTTCCATGAACTTGCTTCTACAAATCAGACAAAGATTACTATGAAGCCCACTGGAGGCGGCAGGGAGATTAGTGTCTACATCACCGGGACGGACACGGTCATATTCAGACACACTAACAGCAGCTATAACTTAGCTGTGCGGCCTGTATCGACCGGCGGAAAAGCGAAGACTTGGTTTAAAGGCTACAGCTATTATGGTGATTTTGAATACTACCGATACATAGACAGCAGAATGACCGTAATAAATGTTGTTAATATTGAGGACTATGTAAAAGGTGTTGTTCCTTACGAAATGTCCTCCTCGTGGCCTATAGAGGCTCTAAAGGCTCAGGCTGTCTGTGCAAGAACCTACTATGCAAGAA
>JAAYCC010000228.1 GCA_012729875.1 Clostridiales bacterium
GCAGCGGTTTTTCTCCGGCCTTCTCAAGGTCATAGCCGTTGCCGAGTCCCGTAAGTAGATCCAGCGTTTCGCCGCGGCGCATCCTGCTCATCTGCTCCGTACCTCTGCCCACGACCTTGTAAACCAGTGTCAGCAGACCATCTTCAAGGTCACAGACGGATATGGGACGCCTCAGGTAAAGTCCGTCCAGCGCTATGTTGACGAACTGCCCCGCGGCTGTAACAGCGCTCGTGTCGCCGGAGAGAGTCATGCAGAAGACCTCTCTGGTAAGCGGAACATTGGACGCAATCGTAAAAAGTGATTTTTTCATAGCGTATCATCCTTATAGGCAATTTTTCCGTCCGATATGGTCAGCAGGCACCTGCCGAATACCCGCCACCCAGCAAATGGGGTCGACCTGCCTTTTGACAGAAAATCCTCCGGGTCAATTTCATACTCGGCGTCCAGATCAAAGACTGTCAAATTTGCCCGCTCGCCGACCTTTAACGGAGAGCCGATCTTAAAGCGCTTCGACGGGTTCGTATGCATCAGCTCTATCAGCTTTACAAGCGTGATGATTCCAGTTTTCACGAGCTTGGTATAGAGCACAGGAAAAGCCGTCTCAAGGCCGACTATGCCGTTTTTGCTGCCAATAAGCCCATGTGATTTTTCCTCCCGCGAGTGTGGCGCATGGTCGGTGGCGATTATTTCGATTGTGCCGTCCTTTATACCGTCAATAAGGGCCCTTTTGTCCGCCGCGCTTCTAATGGGCGGATTCATCCGAAAGCTGCCGTCGTCGCGCAGATCTTCGTCGCAGAGTGTAAGATAGTGCGGGGCGGTCTCGCAGCTCACGGGCAGGCCCTCTGCCTTGGCGCTGCGTATCAGCTCTACGCTCTCCTTTGTCGAAACGTGGCAGACATGGTAGCCGCAACCAATCTCCCGGACGATGCCAATATCCCTCTCTACCTGCCTCCACTCGCTCTCGGACGAGATGCCGGCAATACCTCTTAGGCGGGCGTATTCCCCGTCGTGGACTGCTTTGCCTTTTATCAGGCTCAAATCCTCGCAGTGGGCGACAATCATTTTATTGAGACCTTTGGCGGTCGTCATCGCGCACCGCATCATGTCCCCGCTTGAGACGCCCACGCCGTCGTCCGAAAAGGCCACTACCTTGCCGGCCAGCACCGCCATGTCCGAGAGCTCGCCCTGGCACTCGCCGACAGTTATGCTCCCGTAGGGATACACACGCACGGCCGCGTCGCGTTCAATTATATCCGTCTGTATTTTCAGATGCTCCGCGCCGTCCGGTACGGGGTCAAGGTTCGGCATGGCGCATACGGAAGTGAAGCCGCCGCGCGCCGCCGCCATAGTACCGCTTTTTATGCTCTCCTTATAAAAAAAGCCCGGCTCTCGAAGATGTACATGAACATCAATAAGACCGGGAAATACGAAACAGTTATTCAAATGGAAAATCGGAACGCCCGAGGCAGGAATAATATCTTCGGCAATATCGGCAATAGCACCGCCTTTGATCAGAATGTCTTTTTTGGAAAATCTGATCTCATCGTAGATATGTGCGCCTCTAAGCAAGTAGTCCAAATTAATGCCTCCGTTCCTCTCTGCAATTTTTGACATATTAACACGACGGCATGCTCTTGTCAACGAAAATTTGTCACATTATTTATTTTGCAAAAAACAATCGTCTCCGACATAAATAAACTTGGTAAAAGCGCCTTTTCATATGAAAAGGCGCTCTATACCGTCAAATTACGTCAATTTCCTTCCAAAAGATGGCACGCCGCCCAGTGGTCCTTTTCGTATTCTTTGAATACCGGAGTCTGCTCTCTGCAGATTTCCTTCGCATAAGGGCAGCGAGTGTGGAAACGGCAGCCCGTGGGCGGATTCATGGGACTGGGGATATCGCCTTCAAGGACAATGCGCTGTCTCGCGCGGCTGACCTGGGGATCCGGTACCGGCACAGCTGAAAGGAGCGTCTTGGTATAGGGGTGTATCGGATTGCGGTTGAGTTCGTAGCTCTCACCCAGCTCGACCAGGGAGCCGAGATACATGACACCTATGCGGTTTGAGATGTGGCGCACTACGGAGAGGTCATGTGCGATGAACATATAGGTAAGCCCCAGCTCGTTCTGCATATCCTCAAGCATATTGACAATCTGCGACTGGATTGAGACGTCCAGCGCGGAGATCGGCTCGTCACAGACGATAAACTCGGGCTTTACCGCCAGCGCTCTGGCTATACCCACGCGCTGCTGCTGCCCCCCTGAAAATTCGTGAGGGAAACGGTTTGCGTGCTCGCTGTTGAGACCAACCTCGTTTAGAAGCCCTTTTATCATTTCATCGCGCTGCGCCTTGGAGGACGCAAGATTGTGTATGTCTATCGCCTCGCCGACAATCTCACCGACAGTCATGCGCGGGTCGAGAGACGCGGAGGGGTCCTGGAAAATAATCTGCATTTTACGCCGGTAGGGTTTCATATCCACAGCGATCTTTTTTGATGTAGTCATAACAGGAGCGCCGTTTTTGTCCACAATGGGCTCGCCGCTTTCCTTGTCTAGCTTCGGAATACTCTCGCCGCCGTCAAAAATGACCTTGCCGTTATATATGATACGTCCCGCCGTGGGCTCATACAGGCGGAGAATAGTTCGGCCAAGAGTTGTTTTGCCGCAGCCGGATTCTCCGACTATCCCCAAGGTCTCGCCTTTTTTTATAAACAGAGATACATTTTCAACAGCCTGTACTCCGGGACCCTTTACGCCCTTGACAGGAAAGTATTTTTTTAAATTCTGAACTTCAAGAAGAACATCGTTATTCATTTGTCTGTTCCTCCTTATTGTCAATCTGTTCCTTCACACGCAGCCAGCAGGCGCTGCGGTGATCGCCTCCCAGCTCGACATAGGGCGGCATTTTGTTGAGGCAGACCTGCATGCACTGCTTGCAGCGGGGTGCAAAGGGACAGCCGTCCGGCGGATTGAGCATGTCTACGGGGCTGCCTTCTATAGGCACCAGTCTCTCGTAGGATTCTGCGTCCACACGGGGCATGGAGCTGAGCAGTCCATGAGTATAGGGGTGTGAGGGTCTGTAGAAGATGTCTTCCACAGTCCCCTGTTCGACTATTTTGCCTGCATACATTACAGAGACTTTGTCACAGATCTCTGCTACGACGCCGAGGTTGTGGGTGATGAATATGATACCCATGTTGGTCTTCCGCTGGATGTCCTTCATGAGTTCAAGTATCTGAGCCTGGATAGTGACGTCCAGAGCGGTGGTCGGCTCATCTGCTATTAGCAGCTTTGGCGAGCAGATCAGGCCCATCGCTATCATAACACGCTGGCGCATACCTCCGGAAAACTCGTGGGGGTATTGCTTCATTCGCTTTTCGATGTTGTTGATGCCGACCAATTCCAGCATCTCCATGGCTTTTTTCTCGGCCTCAGCCTTTGAGATCGTTTTGTTGTGGGCGCGGAGCGCTTCGACAAGCTGGTTTCCTATTGTATACACGGGGTTAAGGCAGGTCATGGGGTTCTGGAATATCATTGAGACCTTTTTCCCTCTGAAATCGGACATTTCTTCCTTGCTTTTAGAGATGACGTCCTCGCCGTCACAGGTGATCGAGCCACCTATAACTTTTCCCGGGGACTGGAGCAGACCCATGATGGAGTATGCTTCAACGCTCTTTCCGGAGCCGGACTCGCCGACTATTCCCATAACCTCGCCATAGTTGAGGTCATAGCTTATTCCGCCGACGGCCTTTACTTCGCCGGCAGGCGTGAAGAAGGAAACTCTCAGGTCTTTGACTTCGAGCAGCTTGCCCGTATTTGTTTTTTCTTTATTCATAACGTTTCCTCCCTGTTATTTCTTGAGTCTCGGGTCCAGCGCATCGCGAAGGCCGTCGCCAAAGAGGTTGAACGAGAGAATAAGTACGCTGAGTATGATTGCCGGTATGACCAGACGATAGGAATAGGTCTGTACACCGCCCAAAGCATCCGAAGCCATGGAGCCAAGACTCGTCAGAGGAGCCGATACACCGACGCCGAGATATGACAGGAATGACTCCAGGAATATTGCGGATGGGATTTGGAGGCAGGTGGTGACAACTATCTGTCCGATACAGTTGGGCAGCAGATGCCGCTTGATAATTCTGCTGTTCTTTGCGCCGAGCGCTTTTGCAGCAGTAACAAACTCCTGTTCCTTGAGCTGGAGTATCTGTCCGCGAATGATTCGTGCCATAGTGACCCAATACAGCAATGCGAAGGCCACAAACATTGATATAAGGTTCGGCCCCAGCACGCCTACAAAGTTACGCAGGCCGCCGACTCCACTGTTCATATAGTCCTTAAGGGGCTGGTTGAGCGCCGTTGCCAGCAGCAGTACTACAAGCATCTCGGGTATTGAGTATATCAGTTCCACAATGCGCATCATGACGGCGTCCACTTTTCCTCCGGCATAGCCAGAAATAGAGCCGTAGATTGCGCCTATTATGAGGACAAGCAAAGCCGCAAACAGGCCTACCAGCATTGAAACGCGCGTTCCGATCATGGTGCGGACAAGTATATCACGGCCGTATTTGTCCGTCCCGAAGATATGGGGAAATATTTTTTCCCCGTCGGCTTTTCTTAAAAGCTCCGATTTTGAATATCCAAAGAGCTTCTTGTGTATCCCGAGCTCTTTTCTCAGTTTGCCCTCGTCAAGACCGGATGTGTTCACCTGAGCCTTGATTTTCGCTTTTTCGATTGATGTCAGATCTGAGCCCTTCTCCTTGGCAGCTTCCTCAAATGCCAGCTCAAGACGCATCTCCGCGCTCCCCTGAGCTTCTGCAAGCTTCTCGCCGTCTTCCAATGAATAGTGCCAGGGATAAAGGTTCTCAGCGCCTTTGTTAAACTGGTCATAGCCGTAGGGCATTACTGAAGGGCCGACAAATGCAAAAAGAATGAGAAATATGATAACGCCCAAGGCGACCATTGAAACCCTGTTGCTTTTCAGCCTCCGCCATGCGTCCTTCCAGTAGGATATGCTCTCCCTGTCCTGTATAAAGCTCTCCTTCTGTTCCTCTGTCGCCGAGGCGAAGTCTTCAGGAGTCAGTTCAAGCAGGTTTTCGATATCCGGCTGAGTACAGACGATATTATGCTTTATTCTATTGTTCTTCATGTCTGCCATGTCAGTTGTCCCCCTTTTCAAGCTGAATCCTCGGGTCGACAACTTTGTACAGGACATCAACCAAGAAGTTCATTAAAATAATAAACGCCGCAAGGAAAATCGTAGTACCCATAATAAGCGGGTAGTCACGGTTTATAATGCTCTGTATGAAGTATCGTCCGAGACCGGGAATAGAAAAAACAGTCTCGACGACAAAGCCTCCGCAGAAGACGAACGCAATCTGGGGTCCCAGATAAGTAATAACGGGAATAAGCGCGTTTCGCAGAGCATGCTTGAAAATTATAGGACCGCTTTTCAGGCCCTTCGCACGGGCGGTCTTTATGTAGTCCTGACCTAGAGCATCAAGCATTGAAGAGCGCGTCTGCCGAGCCACATAGCACATCGGATAGAAGCCAAGCGCAAAGCACGGAAGCACATAAGTCCTGAAGCCAAGAGAGGCGTCAAAAATTGTGGGGAATACACGGAGCGCTTCGTTTTTGCCGGCAAATGTCGATAGAAGCAGCGACGCCACGACAAAGCTCGGCATTGAAATGCCGATTGTGCATATAACTCTCAATACGCTGTCCACCCATTTCCCGCGATGGTACGCGGCGAGGCAGCCCAGCGGTATCCCGACAATTATCGCCCAAAGTATAGCAAAAAAGCCAATTTTAGCTGACAGTGGGAACATTTCCCTAATAATATCTGTCACGGGGCGGTTTTTCTGCATTTTCAGTGAAACGCCCATGTCACCTTGTACCAGGTTGCCGAGATATTTGCCCAGCTGAACAATGCCGGGCTGGTCAAGTCCGTACTTTTCGTTGAGCGCATCTATAGTCGCCTGAGATGGTGTCTTTTCGCTTAGCCATGGGCTGCCCGGGATGCTGTTCATCAGGGCAAAGGTAATACTCGCCACAATGAGCAGCGTTATTATTGCCATTAGTAGTCTTTTTATGGTGTACTTTGCCATTTGCTCACTTCCTGTTTTCTCTTCCTATATTATCTCTGGCTGCAAAGACATCTGTTTATATTTCTCGTATATTCTGTAATTTTAGATAAAATGCAGCTTTATAATTCTATATCAAATTGTATATTCAGTCAAGGCAAATTTACATACAGAATTTACCTTGCAATTTGAGCAGAATACTTACTGCCCTGCCCGAATACTATTTGGTACAAAAGAATTTCAGGAGGTTAACTATGGACAAGCAAGCTGCAACAAATATAGCTGTTTTATGCGGAAGTCTCGGCGGAAGGCCGATTTTCTCACATTCCTGCCACGGCAGGGACTATTATACTTTTCCCCTTGTTGTGCCGAGGCTGTCCGGAACAGAGGACAGTGTTAATATTATTGCTGAAAAAACAGTGATTGAGAGCGCAGAGATTACAGAGAATTTCTCCGTACGTATCAGCGGCGAACTGCGCTCATACAACAATAAATCAGGCGAGGGCAACAGACTCAAAATATTTCTCTACGCCTTCGACATAAAACTGTGTGACGGTCCCTTTGAAAACAGCATAATACTCAGCGGCACCCTGTGCAAGGAGCCGAGGCTTCGCTACACTCCCCTGGGGCGCGAGATATGCGACATGCTGTTGGCTGTAAATCGGCCCTTTGGGCACTCCGATTACCTGCCATGTATTTGTTGGGGCCAACTGGCGCGTGAGGCGTCGGAGCTTACCGTCGGGAACGAAATAGAGCTGTGCGGACGGATACAGAGCCGTGATTACATAAAAAACCTTGACGGAATTAAAATTACGAAAACCGCATATGAGGTCTCCGCAATGGAATTGAGAAGAGCATGAAAAACAGCGTCTGCAATATGCAGGCGCTGTTTTTTATCTGTGATTAAAAATTCAGAGTAGCAAAGTAGTCTTCCGGAGTTTCCGCTCTGCGGATCAGCTTAGCGCTGCCGTCCTCACACAGAAGGACTTCCGCCGAACGGAGCTTGCCGTTGTAATTGTAGCCCATGGAATGGCCGTGGGCGCCCGTGTCATGGATAACCACAAAGTCCCCTATATCTATGCGTGGGAGCCAGCGGTCTATAGCGAATTTGTCGTTGTTCTCACAAAGGCCGCCGACTATATCATATAGGTGGTCCTCCGGAGCGTTCTCCTTGCCCATTACGGTTATATGGTGGTATGCGCCGTACATGGCGGGGCGCATAAGGTTGCAGGCACAGGCGTCAAGACCTATGTACTCCTTGTGGATGTGCTTCTGGTGCATGGCCTTTGTCACAAGGCAGCCATAGGGTCCGAGCATATAGCGTCCGAGCTCGGTATATATAGCGACGTCGCCCATTCCGGCGGGAACTAAGATCTGGTTATATACCTTTTCAACACGGCTTCCGATTAGCTCGATGTCGGCCCTATGCTGGTCGGGGCGGTACGGTATTCCCACACCACCGGAGAGATTTATGAAGCTGATCTTTACATCCAGCTCGTTCTTGAGCTCTACCGCAAGACGGAAAAGGACTGCAGCAAGCGTCGGATAATAGTCGTTTGTCGTCGTGTTGCTGCAGAGGAAAGCGTGGATCCCGAATTCCTTTACTCCCTTTTCCTTCAGCAGGCGGTAGGCCTGAAACATCTGGGGCTTTGTCATGCCATATTTCGAGTCTCCCGGGGTATCCATGATCGTGTTGGAGATTTCAAAGTTTCCGCCGGGATTATAACGGCAGCAGATCTTTTCAGGAACGTGTCCGATGGTTTTTTCCAAATAGTCAATGTGAGTTATGTCGTCTAGGTTTATGATGGCGCCCAGCTTGTCTGCAAGCTTAAAGTCCTCGGCCGGAGTCTCGTTTGACGAGAACATTATGTCGTCGCCGGAGATGCCGCATCTCTCACAGAGCATGAGCTCGGTCAGCGAGGAGCAGTCCATACCACAGCCCTCCTCATGGAGCACCTGCATAATGGCAGGTGTGGGCGTCGCTTTTACTGCGAAATATTCTTTGAAGCCTTTGTTCCATGAAAAAGCCTTATTAAGCTTTCGGGCGTTCTCTCGTATCCCCTTCTCATCGTAAAGATGATAGGGAGTCGGGAATTTTTCCGAAAGCTCCTTGAGCTGGTCAAGATTTACAAACGGCGTTTTCATTTTGTGGTCTCCTTTGTTTTATAATTTAACGCAATAATGCGAAGAAATTTTATTTTAATAAATATAACAGAAAAACCTTCGGATTGCAACATATAAAAGTTCCTAAACTTAAGATTTTTGGAAGGCCGGAATGGTCAAAAAAACGGAGCCGCCCGATTTGGCGGCTCCGTCTCCAAGTTTATCAGATTTGCTTATGCTGCTTATTTATAGCAGTGGCCGAAGAAGAAGTATCCCAGAGGGGTATAGTACATGCCCTTGACGGAGTCGTCGAGCATGAAATAACGGGTGTAGAAGTAGATAGGCGCAAGAGACTTGTCCTGGCCTATGAGGATATCCTCTGCTTCGTGGAAAGCCTTCATTCGCTCAGCGGGAACGTCGGTTGCCTTTGCAGCGTCGATCAGCGCGTCATAGTCGGGATTGCTGTACTGAGCGTCGTTGTTGCCGCCGTTGGTATACCACATGTCAAGGAAGGAGCAGGGGTCGTTGTAGTCTGCTATCCAGCCGTTGCGGGCGATCTGATAATTTCCTTCCTGACGTGTCTGCATAAATACATTCCATTCCTGGTTGTTAAGTGAGACAGTAACGCCAAGCTCTGTCTGCCACATCTGCTGGAGCGCTTCGCCGATAGCCTTGTGGTTATCGTTGGTGTTGTAGAGATACTCAACAGCCGGGAAGCCCTCGCCGTTGGGATAGCCGGCATCTGCGAGCAGCTTGCGGGCCTTTTCGCAGTTAGCCTGATAGTCTTTCTCGTCTACTGAGTAATATTCGCCTCCGACGGTACGGAAGTCGTCTCCATCAGCAGCTTTGGCATCGTAAATACCTGCAGGAACAAATCCGTTTGCGGGAACCTCACCGGCCTGTGAAACATTTTCAACAATGTAGTTGCGGTCGATAACAAGTGAGAATGCTTCACGAACACGAGGATCATCGAAAGGCGCTTTTTTGTTGTTGAAGCAGGCATAATAGGTGCCGATATAATCAACAATATTCAGCTCGCCGGAAGCAATACGGGTAGCTACTTCGTCAACAGGAATCTGCTCAATATACTGAAGCGTACCGCTGTCGAATGCAGAGAGCATTGCGCTGTTGTCATCCATGAGCTGGAAGTTGATGCTGTTGGTTGTGATATTGTCAACATCGTAATAGTTTTCGTTCTTGACAGCCTTTATATAGGCGTTGTGTTTCCACTCTTCCATCTTGAAGGGGCCGTTTCCAATATAGGTTGCTGTATCGAAGGTCCACTGGTCGCCGTTTGCCTCGATGATGTCCTGGCGTACGGGGAAAGCAGAGGGGAATGCACAGATTTCCAAGAAGTAGGGGCAGTCATAGGTCAGGGTGACGACAAAGGTGTGGTCGTCGGGAGCGGAGACGGCGAGAGTGCTGGGATCGGCATGATCCATGATCTCTTGCTGGGATTCTTCGCCAGTCTTCTCGTCTTTGACGGTCTCAAACTCGCCGGTGCCGATACCGTTGTAAACTTCGCTGTACCCCTTGACCATGTCGATCATGTAGGTATATTCGGCCGCGGTAGCATGGTTTGCAAGGCGCTGCCAAGCATATACAAAGTCGTTTGCGGTAACGGACTTACCGTCGCTCCACTTTGCATCCTTACGGAGCTTAAAAGTGTAGGTCACGGTGCCGTCTTCGTTCTCAACCTTTTCCCAGGACTCAGCCTGTCCGGGAACAATCTTTGCACCGTTAACCTTGTCGTTAATCTCGACTCCATTGTCTTCCCATTTGAGCAGTCCTTCAAAGAAGTGATGAAGCATAACAGCTCCGTCAACAGCTTTGTTAAGCGCCGGGTCTATTGACTCGGGCTCAGATGCTAGGCATATAGACAGGTCTATGGCTTCGCCTTTGGGCTCGTCAGAATCCTTTGGGGATTCCGCAGGTCCTTTGGCTGCGCAAGCTGCCAAAACGCCAACGATCATCATGACCGCCAGAAGCAATGCTATAATCTTCTTAGTGTTCATCAAAATACCTCCATTTTGTTTTGCATTTTATTGCAATTCTCAAACACCAAATGCTCTTGGCATATACAGCGGTATCATAACACAAAAGAGAATAAATGTAAAGGAATTGTTACAGAATTATTAAGAGCAATTATTATTTGCTGTTATTCCAGTCAGTTCAGCCGATAAGAGATGTGTCCATA
>JAAYCC010000229.1 GCA_012729875.1 Clostridiales bacterium
AGGATCTGTCCTGCGTTGGCCTTGTCAAAGAGTGCTCCCCAGCTTGTGACCTCGCCCACCTTGGCGGGGTCGTATATGATGCCGACCGTCCCCCACATATAGGGTATGCTGTACTTGTTTTCAGGGTCGTATACTGGGTTTTTGAGCTTGTCGTTTATCAGAGAGTAGCTGGGGATGTTGTCGAGATTGAGAGGCTCAAGCATATCCTCGTCTATCATGCGGGCGACCATGTAGTCCGAGGGTATGACAACATCGTAGCTCACGCCGCCCTGCTTGAGTACGGAATACATCTGCTCGTTTGACTCGTAGTTCTTGTAGTTGACCTTGATGCCCGTTTCTTCCTCAAACTGCTCTAGCAGGTCTTTGTCAATGTATTCGCCCCAGTTGTAGACATTGAGGACTTTTTTGGGGCCTTCGCTTTTTCCGCCGCAGCCCGCGAACAGACAGAGAATAAGGGCTGCGCTGACCACGACAGTTATTGCTTTTTTCATTTCTCAGTTTCCTTTCAGTAGTTTTTCTTTTTTCTCCGCTGCCTTTTCCTGGCGCGCCTCTCTAATGTTGACGATGATAAGCAGCACCAGCACTACGGCAAAGAGCAGTGTGGATATCGCGTTAATCTCCGGGCTTATTCTGCGGCGGGTCATGGAGTAGATGGTCATGGACATGGTCTGAACGCTGCTGCCCGCCGTGAAATAGCTTATTACAAAGTCGTCGACCGACATGGTAAAGGCTATCAGCAGTCCGTTTATTATGCCCGGCATTATTTCCGGTATTATGACCTTGTATATAGTCTGAAACCATGTGCAGCCCAGATCCTGTGCGGCCTCAAAGAGGTTCCTGTCGAGCTGATAGAGCTTTGGCATGACCGAGAGTATGACATATGGGATATTGAAGCTGATATGGGCTATGAGCAGTGTGCCGAAGCCAAGATCGAAGCCCAGAACAGCGCCTGCCGAGACGAAGAGCAGGGACAGCGAAACGCCTGTTATGATGTCCGCATTGATAACGGGGATGTTGTTGACTGCCAAAAGGGGCGAGCGCCAGTTCTTTTTCATGTTGAAAAAACCGATGGCCGCAAAGGTACCGATGACAGCCGCAATGAATGACGCGAGGACGGACACCAGAAGCGTTATCTCCAGAGAGGATAGGAAAGTGCTGTCGGAAAAAAGCTCCCTGTACCAGTCCAGAGTGAAGCCCGACCAGACAGTGCGGCTTTTAGTTGAGTTAAAGGAGAATACTATGAGAACTATTATCGGCAAGTAGAGAAAAATGAAGGTGAGAGCAGTTAGAAAGCTGCCTCCGAACGGCCTTTTCTTCACATGACCACCGCCTGTTCTTCGCCCTCGCCGAATTTATTCATGACGCCCATACAGATAATAACTATGGCCATCATAATGAGGGAGATCGCCGAGCCTAGGTGCGGATTGTATGCCGAGCCGAGAAACTGCATCTCGATGAGGTCACCGAGAAGCATGTTCGTTCCGCCGCCCAAAAGCTTTGAGATTACAAAGGTGGAGACGGAGGGCACAAAGACCATGGTTATGCCGCTTATCACACCCGATATGCTCAGCGGGAAAATCACTTTGCGGAATACGATGCCTCTGCTCGCGCCGAGGTCCTGTGCCGCTTCAATGACGGAGTGGTCAATTTTGATTATGACACTGTGGATCGGCAGTATCATAAACGGAAGATAGTTATAGACCATACCCAAGACCACAGCTCCTCCGGTATTGATGAGCTGAAAATGGTCGATGGGGACATATTGAGAGGGGCTTGCAGAGCGGGCGAGCCCGATGCTGTTTATAAGGTCAAACACGCCCAATGCTCCTAAAGCGCGATTTATCAGTCCGGTGTTCTCCAGAAGAGACATCCACGCATAGGTGCGCAGCAGGAAGTTGATCCACATGGGCAGCATGAGCATGAGCATTAGTATGCGCTGTGTTCTGGGGTTTGTGCGGCTTATCGCCAGCGCCACGGGGTAGCCGACGATGAGGCAGACTACGGTGGCGACAAAAGCCAGCCAAAGGCTGCGCCCAAAAACGGCGGTGTATTCGGGCATATTGTAGAAGTTTGAAAGCGTAAACCCCCCGCCGACGCTGGTAAAGGCGTAGACCGCGACGAGGACAATGGGTATTACGACGAAAAGCGCCATCCATAGGACGTAGGGATAGGCAAAGGCCTGCTTGCGGTGGCGGGAGGAGAGAGCGGATAAGCTCTCGTTAACTGCACTACTCATCTTCCTGCCCCCCCGCCTCCGGATCAGCTGAGAGCTCGTCGTATTCGGCGCTGTAAGAGCTGTAGTCGCCGTACAGACCGGAATATTCGCTCTTTTTCATGATATGGAAGCCGTCCGGGTCGATCTTGACGCCGATCTTGGAGCCGACGGGGGAGTGGTCGGTGGTCTGAATGAGCCACTTGAAGCCCTGAAAATCGACAATGATGTCGTACTGCATGCCCTTGAAGGTCACTTCAGTGACAGTGCCGACTATCTGTCCCTGTTCCACGGGGACAATGTCGATATCCTCCGGGCGTACGACCACATCCACGTTCTCGTTGTGGGAGAAACCCTTATCGAGGCACTGGAAGTTGCGGCCGTACATACGCACAATGTTGTCGGCGACCATAACTCCGTCTATTATGTTGCTCTCGCCGATAAAGTCCGCCACGAAGGCGTTTTTTGGCTCGTTGTATATGTCGATAGGAGTGCCGATCTGCTGGATCTCGCCCTTGTTCATGACGACTACGGTGTCGGACATGGTGAGGGCCTCCTCCTGGTCGTGGGTGACGTATATAAAAGTAATACCCACCTGCTGCTGGATTTGCTTCAACTCTCTCTGCATGTCCTTACGGAGTTTGAGATCTAAAGCGCCTAGCGGTTCGTCCAGAAGGAGAACCTGAGGTCTGTTCACAACGGCGCGGGCAATTGCTATGCGCTGCTGCTGACCTCCCGAGAGCTGAGTGACGGAGCGCTTCTCGTAGCCATTCAAGGCCACGAGCTCCAAAGCCTCGTGAACACGGCGCTCTATTTCCTTTTCAGGGAGTTTCGGGCGCTGGATCCGCAGTCCGAACGCGATGTTTTCAAACACATTCAGATGGGTGAACAGGGCGTATTTCTGGAAAACGGTATTTATCTTCCTCTTGTGGGGAGGGAGATCGTTTATCTTTACGCCGCCGAATATCACCTGACCGGAGTCCGGCTTTAAGAAACCCCCGATAATTCGCAGAGTTGTTGTCTTTCCGCAGCCCGATGGGCCTAACAAGGTTAGAAACTCTTTATCCTTTATATCGAGATTAATAGAGTCCAGTACGACTTCGCCGTCAAATTCTTTGCGGCAGTTCACAAGCCGTATCAGTTCTTTTGCCATTGGCGTCCCCCTTTATACCTTATTCCGACTCAAAAAGAGGTCGGTATAATTCCCGATTTTTATACAATAACTGTGCTAAAAAACTAAAAATAGATTTAAAATTAGCGCAAGATTTAATATATATATTTAATCATCAAATGTCAACGATAAAATCAAAATCGAAATACTTTTTGACAAAATCAACATCCGGGACAAAAAACTGCCGGCCCTTGAGATAGTTCAGGATCCCCGCATCGGTCGGGAAATCAAACCTCAGGCGGTAGGAGTAAAGTGCCTGGCCCTTCTCGCCGTACTGCCTGTTTATGCGCTCGGCACCGTATTTTCCGTCGCCCAGCAGAGGGGCCCCGCTGTCCGCCATCTGTGCCCTTATCTGGTGGGTCCTGCCTGTCAGCAGGCGGCACTCTACCAGAGACAGGCCGTTTTTCGTTTGGAGTGTGCGGTATTCCGTGACAGCCTCTTTGGCGCCGGGACAGCTCATCTTGCGGACATATACCTGATTTTTCTGGGCGTCTTTAAAGATAAAGCCCCGCAGTGTGCCGCTTTTCGGTCTGGGCGTGCCGCAGACGGCGCAGAGGTAGTATTTGTCTATTTCGCGGTTTTTTATCTTCTCATTCATAATTCTTAGGGCTTCGGCGTTTTTTGCCGCTATCACTATGCCGCCGGTATTCCGGTCTATGCGGTTGCACAGGGCGGGAGCAAAGGAGTTTTCGCCGCGTGGGTTCCAGTCGCCCTTTAGATAGCAGTGGGCCTGAATGTTGGCGATGAGCGTATCATAGC
>JAAYCC010000008.1 GCA_012729875.1 Clostridiales bacterium
ACCCTGAAAACAAGTACAGCATACCCTATATGTGGGGGACGGTCGGCATCATATACGACCCCGCCAAGGTGGGCGAGGTCACAAGCTGGGGAGCACTCTTTGACAAGGCCAACGCAGGACAGATCCTGATGTTCGACAACTCCCGCGACGCTATGGGCATCGCCCTCAAGTATCTCGGTCATTCGCCCAACACAACCGACGAGGCCGAGCTTAACGAGGCTTTTGAGCTTCTCAAGCAGCAGAAGAGCATACTTCAGGGCTATGTAATGGACCAGATCTTCGAGAAACTGGAGAGCGGCGAGGCCGCCATAGGGCCCTACTACGCCGGCGACTACCTCACAATGCTTGAGAACAACCCCAGCCTAAAGTTCTGCATACCAGAGGAGGGCACCAACATCTTTGTGGACGCCATGTGTATTCTCAAGGGCGCGCAGAACAAGGAAAACGCCGAAGCGTTCATAAACTTCATGAACTCCACAGAGGTCAGCGCCAAGAACTCGGAATTTATCGGCTACACCAGCCCCAACGTCGAAGTACGCGACGTGCTGGAGCTCTCGGAGGATGCCAAGGCCGTAATGTACCCCTCGGACGAGGTCCTGTCCAAGTGCGAGGCATTCACCAACCTGCCCCAGAAAACTCTGGACTACTACGACTCCATCTGGATCAAGCTGAAATCATAGGCCCATATGCAAGAAGCTCCCCTGTAGGGGGAGCTTCTTGCATGTCCGGACCGGTGTATCCGTCAATTCATCGGCTTATTTCTCTAAAATACTGAGATTTTCTGTGGAAAAAGCACTCAGGCTGTGTTAGAATGTTCATGAATAGATATATTACACAAACTTGGGAGGGGTATTATGGCCGTATCGGACACCACGAAGCTCGCTCTGGCGGACGCGCTGAAAGAGCTGATGGCGGAAACTCCCTTTCAGAAAATCAGCGTGGTGGACATCTGCGACAGATGCGGCATGAACCGCAAGAGCTTCTATTACCATTTCCAGGATAAATATGATCTGGTAAACTGGGTCTTCTACAGTGAGTTTGTCATCCCCCGCAGGGGCACCTACTATGGGGTCGGCTGGCAGCTCCTTTCCGACCTTTTCAACTATTTTTACGATAACAAGGACTTCTACAAAAACGCCATGTCCGTGGAGGGGCAGAACTCCTTCCGCGAGTACTTCGGCGAGGTATTCACGCCCGTCGCCCGGGAGTATCTCAAGGACGTTCTCCCACACAACAAATATGAGGACATAACCACCGAGTATTTTGTCAGCGCACTTCTCGTTGCTACAATGACATGGCTCAACTCATACGACGACATATCCGGCAGCGCATTCTTCTCGCTTGTCAAAAACTTCATTGTCGGCTTTTCCAGACACGTTGTCAAAAGACAGGACGAGATAGAGAGCCGCTCATAACCTTATAGCCCCTAACAAAAAAGGGCGCTTGTCCGACTTGGATAAGCGCCCTTTCACTATATCCTATTTTGGGAACGCGGTCTTCAAAATATCCCTGAGCTGGTTCTTGCTGAGGTTGAATTCCGCGCCTGCATAGCGGCGGGTATAGCCGTAAAGCTGACCGGAGGCGTCAAACATCACCGAGCAGTCGCCCTCTGAAACCGCGCTGTCAACATACAGCACGTCGGAGGGGATCTCCACGGGTACGGTGACAAACTCGGGCTGTGCGCGTCTCTCCCTGACATATTCGGTGACCTTCTCGCGCATGTAGTCGTCCGCGTCCCCGCGGGGCGCGAGCATGGAGAGCAGCGGCTCGAAGCCGGCAGCCGTTTTCATCCACTCACCGGAGAGGATGCTGTCTATATTGTCGTCGCCGTAGTGCCCATAGACCGAATAGAGCGCCCGCGAGTCCCTGAGCCTGCCGCAGGCGGCGGCGCAGCCAGGGGTCTCCGTGAGCACCGCGAACATCAGATTATGGCAGCGGGCAAGACGTGAAACAGCCGCATCGGACAGCGCTTCGCCGGAGACGAAGAGCAGGAACGCGCAGTCGTCGTTTTTGCTGATGGCCGGCAGCGCGGCGCACACATCGCCGCAGGTATGTATCAGAGCATAGGAATATATACCGAGCCTCTTGCCCTCGCCTATGACGGAGCAGAGCCTGTCCGGGCCGAGAGCGGCCCCCTGCCCATAGCTCAAGCCCACGATCCAAGGGATGTTGTAGCTGTATTTTTTTTCAAGCTCGCGTATAGTGCCGCCGCCGGCAGACAGGGCGTTGTAGCCCATGTTGATACCGAAGCCCTCAAGCGCGCTCTGCTCCGTCTGCCTGACAGTTCTGGCTGTCAGCTTGAAATACGGGCTGTCCGGATTTTCGAGCATTGCCCTTGCCGTCTCCAGAACCTCCGGGCGGAGCTTATCCCCCGCCTGCTCCCGCAGCTTGTCTATAAGGCCGTGTAT
>JAAYCC010000230.1 GCA_012729875.1 Clostridiales bacterium
ATATGCTCACCGGCTCCACTGTTGACTGGAACGAATTTAAGGATGCCAACACAGAGGTCAAAAAGCGTATTGAGGCTGGCGAGCAGGACCTCAGACCTGCCACATGCACCCAGACCTTGATGGGCATAACCAAGGCGTCGCTGGCCACGGAGAGCTTTCTGTCGGCGGCATCCTTCCAGGAGACGACAAAGGTCCTCACCGATGCGGCCATCAAGGGCAAGGTGGACCACCTTATCGGACTGAAGGAAAACGTCATTATCGGCAAGCTCATTCCCGCGGGCAGCGGATTGAATGTCTACCGCGCGTTCGATACCGAGACAGACGAGACTGTCGAAGACAGTGCTGAGGACTTTGTAGACCTTAGCGTACTTGTTGGCAGAACAAACGCTCTTTAAACCTGAATTACAACTTATAAAAGATTCCGGCGCTGTATTCCAGCGCCGGAATCTTTTATTAAAATACGGAAATAAAAATTGTTATGATGCTTGTACAATATGCCAGAATAATTATTTATACCGGTAACTGTGCCTGTTTTAGTCGGTTTTACTGTAATATATCACCTTATATTGAGATTTCAACCGTTTCCACATCTGACCTGCTTTGCCGCCTCCACCATGTTTTCAAGGCTTGAATTTGTTTCTTCGTTGGCTCTCGTTTTTAGTCCGCAGTCCGGATTAACCCAGAGCTTATCGGCGGGAAGCTTTTTAAGCATTTTGTAAAGCTCCGTCTTAATTTCCTCAACGGAAGGCACCCTCGGCGAATGAATATCGTAGACTCCGGGGCCGACCTCGGTTCTGAAATTGGTTTCCTTGAGCGTGTCGAGAAGGGTCAGATCAGAACGAGATGCCTCAAAGGTGATGACATCCGCGTCCATATCGTCAATTGCAGTGATGATATCGGTAAATTCGCTGTAGCACATATGTGTATGAATCTGCGTCTCGGGTCTTACTCCGCTGTGTACAAACCTGAAAGCTGGAATTGCCCAGCTGAGATAATCGCTTTCCCAGTCTGATTTTCGCAACGGGAGCTTTTCACGCAGTGCAGCCTCGTCAATCTGAATGATTTTGATACCGTTCGCTTCGAGATCAAGCACCTCTTCGCGTATGCTAAGCGCAATCTGAAAAGCGCATTCACACAGAGAAATATCCTCGCGCGGGAACGACCAGTTTAGGATGGTGACAGGACCCGTCAGCATTCCTTTTACCGGCTTACTCGTAAGACTCTGCGCATACACCGACCATTCCACAGTCATAGGTTTTTCTCTCGAGATATCTCCCCAAATCACCGGCGGCTTGACACAGCGGGTGCCGTATGACTGGACCCACGCTTTCTCGGTGAAAATGAATCCATTCAGACATTCGCCGAAGTACTCCACCATATCGCTGCGTTCGAATTCACCGTGGACAAGCACATCCAGCCCTATTTGCTCCTGCAGCGCAATACACTCGGCAATCTTCTTTTTGTTAAACTCCTTATATTCTATCTCTGAAATATCTTTTTTTCTGAAAGCGGTGCGGTTTACCTTAACGTCGGCTGTCTGAGGGAAGGAGCCGATAGTTGTTGTAGGCAAGAGCGGAAGGCCAAAGACCTTTTTTTGTATTTTTTCGCGCTCAGCAAACGGGGGCAGCCTTATAAAATCTGAATTTGAGAGCGACGCCGTTTTTGCCTGTATGGAAGCGTTCGAGCAAGCTCTATCTTCCGAAAAGAGCTCAGCGTTCAGGATACATTTCGGGTTTCTATAGTAATTCCCGCCCTCAATTATCTCCTTTATATCCGACAGCTCGGAGAGCTTTTCAATTGCAAAGGATAAATGCTTTTTCTGCCGCTCTGAGAGCTTTGTTTCATTAGCCAATGTATACGGGACGTGAAGCAGAGAGCAGGAGCTGTTCAGAACAAGCGAACTGCAA
>JAAYCC010000231.1 GCA_012729875.1 Clostridiales bacterium
CAAATATATTCGGCGAAAAGGGCTCCAATGCATGGTTTGCCCTTGATGTCTCCGAGCTTTTGCCGGATTCCACAGTCTGCCCCAAGTGCGGCAGCAAGAACATTACAAAGGGAACCGATACGTTGGATGGCTGGTTCGACTCCGGCTCTACCCATTTTTGCTCCTTGGAGCATGACGATCCTGAAAACTGGCCGGCAGACCTCTACCTTGAGGGCGCTGACCAGTACCGCGGCTGGTTCCAGTCCTCACTCCTCACCGCAGTTGCCACCAAGGGAAGCGCCCCCTACAAGGCTGTTTTGACCCACGGCTGGACTGTCGACGGGGAGGGCAAGGCCATGCACAAGTCCCTCGGCAACAGCATACTGCCTGATGAGATGATCCCGAAGTACGGCGCCGACCTTGTCCGCCTGTGGGCGGCCTCCGCCGACTATCACGTGGATATGCGCTGTTCCGAGGCCATCTTCAAGCAGCTCTCGGAAACCTATCTCAAGATCCGCAACACCGCGCGTTTCATACTCGGCAACCTCGACGGCTTTGATCCCAATGAAAGGGTCTCCTTTGAGGACATGGAGGACATAGACAAGTGGGCTCTTGTGCGCGTCAACGCCCTTATTGACCGCTGCACGAAAGCCTATGACAACTACGAATTCTACAATGTCATACACTCCGTGCACAAATTCTGCGTTGTGGACATGTCAAGCTTTTATCTTGATATAATCAAAGACAGGCTATACTGTGAAAAGAGCGACAGCAGACTCCGCCGCAGCGCACAGTCGGCCATGTATGAAATTCTCGACACCATGGTGCGTCTCATCGCCCCCATACTCGCGTTTACCTCAAACGAGATCTGGCAGGCCATGCCTCACGACACTAGCGCCGAGACGGAGCATGTCATGCTAAACGACATGCATAGAGTTAATCCCGCATATACTCTGGATACCGCTGAAGCCGACAAGTGGGAATTGCTCATAAGCCTGCGAAACGATGTCAACAAAGCCTTAGAGCTTGCACGCGCCGAAAAAACAATTGGAAAACCGCTTGAGGCAAAGGTCACTCTCTATGTCTCAGACGAGGCAAGGAAAAGTTATGAGAAGCTCTCTGATATGCCTCTGTCCACTTACCTTATAGTCTCCGAAGTCGAGACCGTTTTCGGTACGGGCGAAGGCTACAAGGGCGAGGAGTTCACAGGCGTCACTGTCAGAGTGGAACCCAGCCCGGCTCCGAAATGCATCCGCTGCTGGACACACAGCAGCACCGTCGGCAAGAGCGCCGAACACCCCGAGCTCTGCGCGCGCTGTGCTGCCGCTCTGTCATAACAGATCCGCTTATAAATATTTTTAACGGGAGGCATCCGCATGGCATATGCAATAGTTGCGGTACTAATTCTGATCCTTGATCAGGCAGTCAAATACTGGACAACGGTCAACCTCGCCGTCGGTGAATCTTCTCCGATAATTCCCGGCTTTATCGAGTTCACCAATATCCACAACACCGGCGCCGCCCACGGAATTCTCGAAGGCTACCGATGGCTCTTTATTGTGCTTACTATAGCCTTTACTGCCGCGATTATCGTTTTGCTCAGCAAAAACATCATCAGGGGCAAATTTGGCCGCTGGACAATAGTAATGGTAATGGCAGGCGGCTTAGGCAACTGCATTGACCGCATCATAAACGGCTATGTCGTGGATATGTTCAACTTCCAGTTTATGAAATACCCTGTTTTCAACGTGGCGGATATGTTCATCAGCGTCTGCGGCGTACTCTTCTGCCTCTACCTGATCTTCTATAAAAGCCCCAAGCCGGAAGAAACAGAGGAGGCAAGCCCCGCCGTTCCAAGGACGCGCGAGCGCCCCATAAAGGGTCCCGACTACATGGCTCAGCTTCAAAAGCCCGTGGCAGACGCCAAACTGGAGCTTCGCTCTCCCGGGCAGGAGGCCGCGCCTGAGAAAACAGCGGAGCCGGACTGTTTCAGAGAGTGGGACACCCCAAGAGAGTTTGAAAATTCCGCACAATCCTCTCCACCCGCTCCCGCACCTAATAAGGCGCAGGCTCCCATAAAGTCTGCTCCGCCCGAAAACCCAAAGCAGCCCGAACAGCCTGCGAAAAAGACCGACAACGAATTCTCACTTGATTCCATCCTTGAGGAGTTCAAGGACAAATGACAGACACATACGTATTTGAAGCGAAGGAGAGCGGCGAACGTATCGACGCTCTCCTTGCACGCAGCATAGACGGCCTTACCCGATCACAGGCGGTAAAGCTTCTGGAGTCGGGCGCTGTGACCCTGCGCTGCGCACCGCTCAAAAAGAACTACAGGGCCGCCGCAGGCGAAGTCTTTGTGGTTGAAATACCTCAAAAGGAGGACACAGAGCCGCAGCCGGAGGATATCCCGCTGGACATCGTCTACGAGGATGACGATCTCATCGTGGTAAACAAGCCCCGCGGTATGGTCGTCCATCCAGCGCCGGGCCACGACTCCGGAACCCTGGTCAACGCACTTTTGTACCACTGCGGGGACAAGCTCTCCGCAATAGGCGGCGAAAAACGTCCCGGCATAGTACACCGTATAGACAAAGACACATCGGGACTCATTCTTTCGGCCAAAAACGACTATGCCCACCGCTTTCTTTCCGCACAGCTTGCCGACCACAGTCTTGCACGCATATATGAGGCAGTGGTAGTCGGCAGGCTCAGAGACGACGCGGGCACCGTCAGAGCTGCCATAGGCCGGCACCCTGTCGACCGAAAACGCATGGCGGTAACGCAAAACGGTACGGAGGCGGTCACCCACTACGAGGTCATCGCCCGCTACAATGGCTATACCCATATCCGCTGCATGCTGGAGACGGGCCGTACGCATCAGATACGTGTACACATGTCGCACATAGGCCACCCCCTGCTGGGCGACATGGTCTACGGAAGCCGCCATGCGGAGAAAGGACTTGAGGGCCAGTGTCTGCACGCGAGGCAACTGCGCTTTATCCACCCTAAAACAGATGAGGCGATGGAGCTCTCAACAGATCTGCCCGGCTATTTTTTGGAGGTCCTGAAAAAACTTGGGCCGGAGATAGGCTGACGCCCCTCCTCATTTTCAAGAGTAAAAGAAGCAGACGATAAATCGTCTGCTTCTTTATTATATCTTCAGTGCTGGCCCAGTATCTTAAAGCCCTCGCTCCTGAGCGCCTCTTTTATCTCTTCTATCTGCGCATGGTCCCGGGTCTCAAGAGACAGAGTCAGAAAACACGAGTTGATCGCCATATTCTCCTCTCCTCTGTCGTGGTGTATGGCTACGACATTGCCGCCTTTCGACGCAATAATACGGGAAACCTGCTCCAGCTGTCCGGGTTTGTCGGTCAGAGGTATGCAGAGGTTTGCCACACGCCCGGACTTCAGAAGGCCCCGGGTTATAACACGGCTGAGGATATTGACGTCGATGTTGCCGCCGGAGACCAGGCAGACCGTTTTTTTACCCTTTATATCCACCTTGTTGAACATTGCGGCCGCAACAGCGACAGCTCCAGCACCCTCGGCAATCAGCTTCTGCTGCTCGATAAGCGCCAGAACGGCAGTCGCTACCTCATCGTCGGTGACTGTCACAATTTCGTCAACATACTTTGATACAAGCTCAAAGGTGTTTTCACCCGGGCGTTTGACAGCTATGCCGTCAGCAAAGGTCGCAGCTGAGCAAAGCTCCTCTATCTGACC
>JAAYCC010000034.1 GCA_012729875.1 Clostridiales bacterium
AACTCCCAAACCTGACCTTCATCAAGTTCACCGTCACCTACTATTAAATATGTGTAGTTTTCTTTTCCGTCTAGCTTGTCCGCAAGCGCCGCACCCGCCGCAAGAGAGGTCCCCTGCCCCAGCGAGCCTGTTGTCAGGTCTACGCCGGGAGTCTTGAGCCTGTCCGTGTGGCTCGGCAGGATAGTGTCGTTCTTGTTGAGCGTCTGCAGAGTCTCCATCGGGAAATAGCCCTTAAGCGCAAGCGCCGCGTAAAGAGCAGGCCCCGCATGCCCCTTTGAGAGAACGATGTAATCGCGGTCCTCCTTATTTGGGTTCTCCGGGTCCACGTTCATGACGGCACCATAGAGCACCGCCAGGGTGTCTGCAATTGACAATGAACCTCCGACGTGCCCAGTCCCCTTGGATGCAATCGTGCGAACTATGTTTTCTCTGATATCTATTGCAAATAAATCTATTTTCTTTTTATCAAAATTCATTTGGTGATCACCTTTATTTAGACGTGTTCCTTCTCATAATATTTTTTAAACTCGGATACAGGGAGCGATAGATTTCATAACGATAGCGGTATATGTCAGTATTCTGTGAATTTGGCTCATACCGTCTTTCCTGATACCTGACAAGGCTCTCGCAGCCCTCCTGCGCAGAGGAAAAGATACCTGCTCCTATTCCAGCGATGATACACGCACCCAAGCCGGCCTGTTCGTTCATCTCTGTCACAACTACCTCTTTTTCAAAGATGTCGGCCTGTATCTGCAGCCAAAGCGGGCTTCTGGCACCTCCGCCGCAAGCGACGACCCTGTGATTTGACACTCCGTTTTCTTCAATCAGGCTCTCCGCGTCCTTAAGCGCAAACGTTACACCCTCCAGCACGGCGCGGCAGAGATGCCTTTTGTCATGCATGTGCTGCAAACCGAAAAATACGCCGGTGGCGTTATAGTCCATATGAGGTGCCCGCTCTCCGCCCAGGTAAGGCAAAAAAACGACTCCGTCGCTTCCGGGGGCCGCTTCGGATGCGAGCCTGTCCACATCCGCATAGCTCTCGATATTCAAGATCTTGTTTTTCAGCCAGCTGAGGGAGAGACCGCCCGATAAAATCGCGCCGGCGAGCGCATACGACCGGTCAACGGCGTTGCAGAACTCCTGCATACGGAGTTTTTTATCATATCTGTCCTCTTTGGAGTAGCAGTTGTAGTTTGCCCCGGTGCCGATGTTGACCGCGCTCATACCCTCTTTGTATATGCCGCAGCCCAACAACAGCGCCGCAAGATCACCGGAGCCGTATACGATCCGGATTCCCTTCCCGAGCCCGGTCTCCCGGGCGGCGCTGTCGGATACGCAGCCGGCGATTTCCGTTGACTCATGGCAGTCTGGAAACAGCTCTCTGCTAAGCCCAAACTTCTCAAGCACCTCATGGCTCCATCTCCTGTTTTGCAGATCAAAGCCGGTCATAGACGAGGCGTCCGACATATCCGTGCCGATGTCTCCGCCGGTCAGCTTCATGCGGAGATAGTCCTTGGGGCAGCACACTTTGTGGATCCTTTCAAACACCTCGGGGCGCTCCTCCTTAATCCACAGCAGAGAGGGAAATCCAAAGCCGGTAAACACGCGATTGTGCAGCAGCGCCGCCAGTTCCGTATCTGAATATGCCGAGTTTATCCTCTCGACCTGAGATTTGGAGCGCTGATCTACCCATATGATGGACGGAATAAGCGGGTCGTTATTTGAATCAAGCGCAACAAGGCCATGCATCTGGCCGGAGAGACCTATCACCTCAATAGCGTCAAACTCTTTTGGCTGCGAGCTCTTCATTTTTGCGAGCACCTCTTTGAGAGCCCGCCACCACGACTCCGGCTCCTCCTCCGCATATCCGATTTCAGGAATAAGGATCTCATATCCTGCTCCGCCGGAAAACAGGCAGCCCCTGTCAGTGTCCAGCAGCACAGCTTTAAGGCTCTGGGTTCCGACGTCGATTCCGAGAATTACTGCCATAGAAAATCACTCCCA
>JAAYCC010000232.1 GCA_012729875.1 Clostridiales bacterium
CCAAAGCCCACGCCAGTCCCTTTGCCGTAGACACGCCTATGCGTATCCCGGTAAACGAGCCCGGGCCGTTTGAAACGGCGATAAGGTCTATTTCCGATAAGGTGAGGCCGAGATTTTTGAACATATCCTCCGCCATAGGGAGCAGAGTGCGGCTGTGTGTCAGCCCACAGTTTTGAAAATACTGGGCAAGCAGCCCGTTTTCGTCACAGACGGCGACCGACGCCGATTTTGCGCTGGAGTCGAATCCGAGTATCCTCATTGAAAATCCCCCTCCACAGTCAGCTTTCTCTCTGAATCTGAGAGCTTTTCTATTGCTACGGAGATCTCTGTGCCGTCAAAAGCGTCACGGACATTTTCGCTCCACTCGACAACACATATTCCCCCTCGGCCTATATAGTCCTCCCAGCCGATGTCGAAAAGCTCGTCGGCGCTTTTAAGACGGTACATGTCGAAGTGGAAAAGCTCGGTTTCTCCATCGTACTCGTTGACTATCGTGAAGGTGGGGCTGGTGACGCGGGAAGCGGAGCCGAGTCCCCTTGCCATGCCGCGCACAAAGGCGGTCTTGCCCGCGCCGAGGTCGCCGTACATCGCGACAACGGCGCCGGGCTTGAGACTTCTTGCAAGGGCAGCTCCGGCGTTTTCGGTATCTGTAACGGATTTTGATATTATCTCCAGCTTCATGGTCTATATCTCCATATTTGCATAAGCGTTCAGGTCGCTGCCCGCGCGTGTCCCAGCCAGAAACTCGTAATAGCCCTGACAGCCTATCATGGCTCCGTTGTCTCCGCAGAGAGACAGGGGCGGTACAAACAGCTCTACACCGGCTCTCTCGGCCGCTGCCGCAAAATCCGCGCGTATGCGCGAGTTTGCGGCGACTCCTCCGGCAACGGCTATCCTGCTGTAACCCAGCTCTTTTGCCAGCGTCATCGTGCGGGGGACAAGGCTCTCGGATACCGCGCGGGCAAAGGAGGCGCAGAGGCTCTCACGGTCAAGCTCCTCGCCCTTCTGCTCGGCGTTGTGGACCAGATTCACGACGGCGGTTTTTAGACCCGAAAAGCTCATATCGTAGGGGTTCCCCTCCACATGGGCGCGGGGGAGATCATATTTTTTATCGTCTCCGGACTGTGACAGCCTGTCCACATGCTTGCCGCCGGGATAGGGCAACCCGAGAACACGGGCGGTCTTGTCGAAGCACTCTCCCGCGGCATCGTCACGGGTGGAACCGAGTATCTTCATATCCGTGTAGCCGCGGACGTCTACAAGCATCGTGTTTCCGCCGGATATTGCAAGGCAGAGAAACGGCGGCTCAAGCTCGGGAAACGCGATGTAATTTGCCGCGATGTGGCCCTTTATGTGGTGAACCGGTATCAGCGGAATGCCCAGAGCCAGCGCCGCGGACTTTGCAAAGTTTACGCCTACAAGCACGGCGCCTATTAGCCCCGGCGCATAGGATACGGCCAAAGCGTCTAGGTCGGTTTTTTTGATGCCGGCCGCGTCCACGGCGCGCTGCGCCAGCTGAGAGATAACCTCGACATGTGAGCGCGAGGCTATCTCGGGTACGACACCGCCGTAGACGGCATGCAGGTCTGCCTGCGAGAATATCTGATCGGTGAGTACCTCTCTGCCGTTTCGGGTTATTGCTACTGCGGTTTCATCGCAGGTACTTTCAATTGACATTATCAGCATTGTCTCTATCCTCCGGCCTGAAAAACAGGGTCATGAGCCGGGCGTTCTCCTTTGGGTTTTCATAGTAGTTTTTCCGTGTGCCAACCGTTACGAAACCGTGCTTCTCATACAGCGCTACTGCGGGAGCGTTGCTCTCACGGACCTCCAGTGTCATAAACGCCAGACTGTCCTTCGTGTGCTCTACAAGCGCGTCTATGAGAGCGTCGGCAACGCCGCGCCTGCGGTACTGCCGGGCCACGGCGATATTGGAGATATACCCCTCATCTATCACCGTCATCAGCCCTATATAGCCCAAAACCGCTTCACGGTCGACTGCGGCCAGGAAGAGGCAGTTTTCGGCATTCATCTGGTTTTCCAGCGCGCTGCGGTTCCAGGGCAATGAGAAGCAGAGCTTCTCGATCTCCAGAATGGAATCAATATGTTCTGGGGAGACATCGACAATAGAAAAGTCCGTCATTTCGCCTCGCTCCAACTCTTGCCAGTGTGCGCTTCAACGGTCAGAGGGACGGAGTAGCTCACTACGTTTTCCATCTCCTCGGTCAGAATGATCTTGACGCGCCCGGCCTCGGCTTCCGGACATTCCACGATCAGCTCGTCATGCACCTGCAGTATGAGCTTTGACTCGAGGTGCTCCTCCTCAAGCCGTCTGGCTACATTTACCATGGCGAGCTTTATCACGTCTGCCGCGGTGCCCTGTATTGGTGTGTTAAGAGCCGCCCTCTCGCCGAAAGCGCGGGTGTTGTGGTTCGCGGCTTTCAGCTCCGGCAGCGGACGCCGCCTGCCGAACAGGGTCGTGACATAGCCGCTTTGCTTCGCCTCCTCCACCACGTTTTTCATGTAATCCCGCACCCCGTGGTATTTTGAGAGGTATGCATCTATATATGCCTTGGCCTCACTCGGAAACACGCCTATGTCCTGGGAGAGCGAGAACGCGGATATGCCGTATACTATACCGAAGTTGACAGCCTTTGCGCGGCTGCGCTGAAGGGGCGTCACCTCGGAAAGAGGTATGCCGAACACCCGGGAGGCGGTCACCGCATGTATGTCCTCGCCGCTGAAAAACGCGTCTCTCATGGTCTCATCGCCGCTGATGTGCGCCAGCAGCCGAAGCTCAATCTGACTGTAATCCGCGTCAACAAGCACTTTGCCGCTCTCCGCCACGAACATCTTTCGCAGCTCCGCGCCGAGTTCGGTGCGTATGGGGATGTTCTGCAGATTCGGCTCCGTACTTGAGAGCCTGCCAGTGGCTGTGACCGTCATCTGAAAGCTGGTGTGTATGCGTCCGTCGGGCCCTATA
Organism: Clostridiales bacterium; assembly: GCA_012729875.1. Lineage (GTDB taxonomy): Bacteria > Bacillota > Clostridia > Oscillospirales > Oscillospiraceae > UBA2658. The sequence goes on from JAAYCC010000232.1 coordinate 2,984, forward strand.
ACCTTTAAAAGACCATCGGCATAGGTGGATAAGAGCTTGGTCAGCTGGCGGTATTCGAGAATCTTGTCTATTACCGGGTGCTTGTTGCGCAGCTCCTCCAAAATCTCCGCCTTGGTGCTCCAGCCGGTCTTTGTCTTCTTGCCTCCGGGCAGCATCAGCTCTTCAAAAAGCACCTCCCCCAATTGCTTGGGAGAGTTTATGTTGAACTCCCGTCCGGCGAGCTGCCATATTTCCTTTTCCAGCTCTCCTATACGAACGGAGAGTACGGAGCCGAATTCATGCAGAGCCTTTTTGTCGACACAAAAGCCAGTGCGCTCCATCTGTGCGAGAACAGCACACAGGGGCAGCTCGATTTTTTCAAACAGCTCTGTCATGCCCTCGTCTTCCAAACGCTCTTTTAAAACAGGCATGAGCCTGAACACAGCCTCTGCGCCCTTCTTCTCTTCGCCGAGATATTTGACGGATATCTGTGAAAGCTCGTAGCCCGACGCTGTGGGGTCTATGAGGTATGCGGCAAGCGCAGTGTCGAAGACAAAGGCGCCGCAATCGAGATTTTCCGACAGAAGCAGACCCATAAAGTCCTTGTTATTGTGGGAAATCTTATGAAATTGTTCAGAAAACAGGCTTTTAAGAAAGGAATTGTAGTGGTCGCCGATGTCTGTCCAGCGTACGGTATAGACCGCGTTTCCGTCGCAGATCTCCAGGGCGTCCAGATTTCCGCCAAGCGGCAAAACCGAAATGACCGGCAGAGCTTTCCAAGCTCCACTGAGCGTCTCAAGCTCGGCTCTGTCCGTGACGGTTTTCTGAGGCATGGCGGGAGCCGCCGGGAGCTTTTCCCCTGTCCCCGGTTTAATCCCCCATTTCTCTATCAGGGAGTTAAAGCCCAGACGGAAGAAAACCTCGTATGCGGCGCCGTCAAACTGTGCCGTGAACCTGCAGCAGTCGGGTTTGAAATCTATCGGCACATCGGTCACTATGGCGGCGAGCTCATAGCTCATTCTTGCGTCCTCCTCGCCCTCGGCAAGCTTTGTTCGGACGCCGTCCTTTACATCAAGGGCCGAAAGCCCGGCATATATCTCGTCTATACCGCCATAGCTCTGCACAAGGCCCATTGCGGTCTTCTCGCCTATGCCCTTGACGCCGGGGATGTTGTCCGAGGGGTCGCCCATAAGAGCTTTGAGGTCTATTATCTTTTTCGGCTCAAAGCCGTATTCCTCGGCAAAAACTCCCGGAGTATACTCGCTTGTCTCGGTTCTCCCCGCGCGGGATTTGACGTGCAGGACATGGGTGCTCTCCGTCAGAAGCTGGAAGCTGTCCTTGTCGCCGGTGACTATAAGGCACTCGTCACCGTTTCTCTCGCAGATAATACTGACAGTTCCGATGATATCGTCGGCCTCGTAGCCCTCCATCTCAAGACAAGTTATGCCCAGAGCGCCAAGCACCTCCTTGATAATCGGCATCTGGACAGCCAGATCCTCCGGCATGGGCTTGCGCTGCGCCTTATAAGCCCCGTACTGCCTGTGGCGAAAGGTCGGCGCTTTGAGATCAAAGGCGGCACAGAGCGCATCGGGCTTTTGTTCATCAATCAGCTTTTTCAGTATGGTGAGAAAGCCGAACACCCCGTTTGTGGGCGTTCCGTCCGGTGCGTTGAGCATACGGATGCCGTAGTAAGCCCGGCTTATTACGCTGTTGCCGTCGAGTATCATCAGTTTCATCTTGCTGTCCTTTCGGTCGAAGCCGCATAAGCGGCGCTGTCATTTTTCTCCGCGCAGACGGATGATTCTGTCGCGCAGCTCTGCGGCTATCTCGAATTCGAGCATCTTTGCCGCCTCTCTCATCTGCTTTTCCAGCTTGTCTATGAGCTCCCGCTTTTCCGAAGCGGTCATCCTCACGCCCGCCCTGTTCTTCTCGTCCTCGGTGATATCTTCCGATATCTCCAGCAGATCGCGCACGGATTTGACAATGGTTTTCGGCACAATGCCGTGAGCTTCGTTGTATGCCGCCTGCTTTTCACGGCGGCGGTCTGTCTCGTCGATTGCCGCCCTCATGGACGGAGTGACCTCATCGGCATACATGATGACAAGCCCTTCCGCGTTCCTAGCGGCCCGGCCTATTGTCTGAATAAGGCTCGTCTCACTTCTTAAAAAGCCCTCCTTGTCCGCATCCAGAATTGCCACAAGTGACACCTCGGGCAGATCTAGACCCTCGCGCAGCAGGTTTATACCGATGAGCACGTCGAACTCACCCAAACGGAGATCCCTTATTATTTCCATACGCTCAATAGCTGCGATATCGTGGTGCATATAGCGGCACTTTATGCCCGCGCCGCCGAGGTAGCCCGTCAGGTCCTCCGCCATCTTCTTTGTGAGCGTCGTGACCAGCGTGCGCTCGCCCTTTTCCGCGCGGGCGTTGATTTCGCCTATTAGGTCGTCTATCTGGCCCTCGGAGGGGCGAACCGATATCTCCGGGTCAAGCAGTCCCGTGGGCCTTATTATCTGCTCGGCTATCTGAGCGGAGTGCTGCTTTTCAAATTCGCCCGGGGTCGCGGAGACATATATCACCTGATTAATACGGGATCGGAACTCGTCAAACTTGAGCGGGCGGTTGTCAAAAGCCGAGGGCAGACGGAAGCCGTACTGCACAAGGCTCTCCTTGCGGGCACGGTCGCCGTTGTACATGGCGCGCACCTGCGGCAGCGTCACATGGCTCTCGTCCACGAACATTATAAAGTCTTTCGGGAAATAGTCCAGAAGGGTCATGGGCGCGCTGCCCGGAGCTCTGCCGCTGATTATGCGGGAGTAGTTCTCTATGCCGGAGCAGTAGCCCAGCTCCTGCATCATCTCTATGTCATAGTCTGTACGCTGCTTTATGCGCTGGGCCTCGATCAGCTTCCCGCTCTCCTCAAAGGATCTGACCTGCTCGTCACACTCGCGGCGTATCTCATGAATGGCCGCCGCCATTTTCTCCTTTGTGGTGACATAGTGGGAGGCGGGGTAGATGGCTATGTGAGAGAGATTGCGTATCGGCTTGCCGGTCACGACGCTGATCTCGCTTATCCTGTCCACCTCGTCGCCGAAAAACTCGACCCTTATCGCGGTATCCTGGGAGTATGCCGGGAATATCTCCACAGTATCTCCACGGACACGGAACATATTACGCCCGAAGGCGATGTCGTTTCGCTCATAGCGTATATCGATCAGCCGGCGCAGGAGCTCGTCCCTGCCCTCGGAACGGCCCGGGCGCAGGGAGATGACCATTGATGCATAGTCAATGGGGTCGCCCAAACCGTATATACACGACACAGAGGAGACGACGATAACATCCCTTCGTTCCGAGAGAGAAGAGGTCGCGCTGTGGCGCAGTCTGTCTATCTCGTCGTTTATGGAGCTGTCCTTCTCTATGAATGTATCAGTATGAGGTATGTATGCCTCGGGCTGGTAGTAGTCGTAGTAGGACACGAAATACTCCACGGCGTTGTCGGGGAAAAACTCCCGAAACTCGGCGCAGAGCTGCGCCGCCAGTATTTTATTGTGTGCAAGAACAAGGGCCGGTCTCTGCAGCTTTTCAATGACTTTGGCCATTGTAAAGGTCTTTCCACTGCCGGTCACGCCCAGAAGAGTCTGCTCCTCAAAGGAGAGCTCCGCCCCTTTTACCAGGGCTTCAATAGCCTCCGGCTGGTCTCCGGAGGGGGAGTATTCACTTACAACACGGAATTCGGGCATTCAGCAGATCTCCTTTTGCGTGGGGGCGAGGCGGTTATGCCTGCATAACTTTGATGAAATTCGTAGAGCCGGATACGCCTATGGGCACTCCGGCAGTCAAAACAACGGTGTCTCCGACATTGAGCAGCCCTATATTTACTAGAGTTTTGAGGCCGTTTTCGAATAGCTTGTCCAGAGTTCCCTCGTTTGCCACGACGGCGGGCGTAACGCCCCAGCTGAGACTGAGCTGACGGAAGGTAGTCTCGCTGCTGGTGCAGGCGATGACCCGGCAGCCGGGGCGGAAGGCGGATATCTCCATCGCCGTGCGCCCTGAGAGGGTAAAAGCCACGACCGCCTCGGCGTCAAGGTCAAGAGCGGAGGTACAGGCGGCGTGTGAGATGGCATGGGTTATGTTATCCCGGCAGCAGAACTCGGAATTTTTGAAGCGCTTGGCATAGTTTATCTCCTCTTCCGTTCGCTCCGCAAGACGCACCATAGTTTTAAGCGACTGTACGGGAAATTTACCAGCTGCGGTCTCGCCGGAGAGCATCAGCGCGCTTGTGCCGTCATAAACGGCGTTGGCAACGTCCGTGGCTTCAGCTCTGGTGGGACGGGGACAGCTCATCATGGAGTCCAGCATCTGTGTCGCGGTGATGACGGGCTTGCCCTGACGATAGACTTTTTTTATGAGTTCCTTTTGTATTATCGGGACTTCCTCAAGCGGGAGCTCGGAGCCGAGGTCGCCGCGGGCGATCATAATACCGTCGCTGACCTCCAGTATCTCGTCGATATTCTGAACCCCCTGCAGGTTCTCAATTTTTGATATTATTTTTATCTTCTCCCCGCCGTTCCAGTTGAGCAGAGTGCGGATTTCCTTTACGTCGTCGGCGGAGCGCACAAACGACGCCGCGACAAAATCGTAGCCCTGCTTGCAGCAGAACATGAGGTCGTCGTAATCCTCTTGACTGACGAAGGGCATGTTGAGGCGCACTCCCGGGACATTTATACCCTTGCGGTCGGATATGGGGCCGTCGTTCTCCACGGTGCAGATTATTTCCGTGGCCGTAGTGCGCATGACGCGCAGACTTATTTTTGCGTCGTCCAGCATGATACGGTCGCCGATCCTGACGTCCTTAGGGAGCTCTTTATACGAGATCTGGGCGCGCTCGGAGGTCCCGGCACATTCCTCGGTCGTCAGAATGAAGCTGTCGCCGGCTTTGAGCATGGCCTTACCGTCGGAGAAGGTGCCAAGACGTATTTCGGGCCCCTTGGTGTCCATTAGGGCCGCAACCGGGCGGTCCATCTCCGTACGGATGGCCTTGAGCAGATCAAGGCGTTTCTTCTGATCCTCGTGGGTGCCGTGTGAGAAATTGAAGCGGGCTACGTCCATTCCGTTCTCAATCAGCTGATGTATGACCTCGGGACTGTCGGTGGCGGGGCCGAGGGTGCATATTATCTTTGTATTTCGCATATTGACATTGACCTCCTGCCTTGAAGTAGGATACCTATATTCATAATAAACCATCCTCTATTATACACCAAAGCAGCTAAAAAGCCACAAAAAATTAGCGCGGAACCAACAAGTTCCGCGCTGTAATGCCTAAGTCTCACTGACTTACTATCTTATAATATTCCCTCGCCGTCAGAGCGTAGACGATGCCGTAGATCACCGCAAACACCGCAATGGTGCAGACAGTACAGATCACAAACAGAGTTACGTTCGTCAGGTTGAGAAGAGCCAGCAGTTTTGTGATGATTTTGAAAGCAAACGCCATATGGAGCACCGCCGTCAGAAGCGGCAGGAAGAAAACCACGAGTATCTGACTGTGTATGGATTTTCTGATCTCGGGTCGGGATAGACCGACCTTCTGCATTATCTCAAAGCGCTCCTTGTCGTTATAGCCCTCGGTGAGCTGCTTGTAGTACATAATTAGTATGGTGGCCATTATGAACAGTATGCCCAGGAATATACCCAGGAACAGGAAGCTGCCGTACATGGAGTATATCTCCGAGCTGTTCTCCGAACGACACTCGCCGTAGAAAGAATAGAAAGTCAGTTCAACGGTCCGTCCGTCCTCTGTTACATAGCTTCCGCTTACTTTTTCGGAGAGCTCTTTATACATATCCTGGAATATTTCGGACTCCTGTTCATCCGTCCCTTCGATGTCAAGATATATATTTGACTTGATATTGCTGCAATCATCTCCATATGCCTCTCTTTGCAAATCACAGATCTTGTCGAAGGTCTCCGGGGATACCACGATACCCGTTACATTAAGAATCATAGCGGAGTTTTCTCCCTCGCGGGGGAAGCTCTCCAGCTTGCCATTGACATGAAGCTCCTGACCGAACAGTGTAAAGCTGTCTCCAAAGTCGAAACCGTCGGAGTGAAGGTATACCTCATTTTCGCCCAGCTCAAGCTTTTCTCCGGTCCGGCGCTCATATTCGTCCGTGGTCACGAAGTCAAAAATGCCTATTCTTGAAGTGTCGGCCGAGTATGTTTTTTCCCCCGTATATTCGTCACCGTTTTTTGAGACGACAAAACTGAGATCCGTCACTACGTCCAGCTGTTCAATCTCAACATTTCTTTCATCAGCAAAAGCCTTGATTTCCTCAACAGCCGCATCAACAACACCGTCTCCCGGGTCGTTGTAGGTCATAATGATGTCCGCAGGGTAACGCTTGTTCAAAATGTCCTCCATGCCGACGTTGAGTGCAACCGTACCGGAAAGCATGACGAGAACCATCGTAGACAGTATGCAGATGTTTGCCAGACCAACGGCGTTCTGCTTCATGCGGTATATCATGCCCGAGACGCTGATGAAGTGGCGCGTCTGATAGTAGTAATTTTTATTGTTCTTCAGGGATTTCAGGAGAGTTATACTGCCCGTAGTGAAGAGCATATAGGTGCCGATGATGACCAGAATAACAGCCACGAAAAACAGAGTTATAGCCGACAGTGGCGATTTTACGAGTATTGCGATGGCATAGCCGCCGAGCAGGCAGAGCGTGCCTATGACCGTGAGCACCCACTTGGTTTTCGGCTCCTTTTCACCCACGTTGCCGCTTTGGAGAAGCTCTATGGGCTTCGCCTTACCGACGGCGATGAGGTTGTGGATGAAAATGAGCAGGTATATGCAGAAGAACACAGCCGCCGTGACATATAATGCCAAAACACTTACGGAAAAGCCCAGAGGCGTTTCAAAGCGCAAAATTTTTCCCATTATGAGCATGGAGAGTTTTGAGAACAGTATGCCGCATGCTATACCGCCGGCGATGCTCATAAGCCCCACAAACAGAGTTTCAAAAAGCTGTACACGGGCAAGGTGCCTTTTTTCCATGCCGAGGACAATGTATAGTCCCAGCTCTTTTTTACGGCGCTTCATGAGAAAGCTGTTGGTATAGAAAAGAAATATCACCGAGAACATTGCAATTATGATAGTCCCCAGAGACAGAAACTCATTTAAGTATCTGCCGCCATAGACCTTACCCATACCCTCATGGTTTGCCAGAAACAGGATAATATAGAACATCATTACGACGATGATGCCGGTCAGCATGTAGGGAATATAGAACTTGCGGTTGTTTTTGATGTTCTGAAAGGCAAGCTTTGGATATAAAGAGCCTTTATTCATCGCGATCACCGCCCGCCGCCATGGTCGTAAGCGTATCGCTTATGACAGCAAACATCTCTTCCTTGCTGCGCTCGCCGCGATACAGCTGATGGAAGATCTCTCCGTCCCTCAAAAACAGCACGCGCCCGGCCATTGAAGCCGCCTTGACGCTGTGAGTCACCATCAGTATGGTCTGGCCGGTGGAGTTGATGTCACGGAAGATCTCCAGCAGAGCGTCGGCGCTGTGTGAGTCGAGAGCGCCGGTGGGCTCGTCTGCGAGGACGATGCGCGGCTCGGTTATCAGCGCGCGGGCTACAGCGGCTCTCTGTTTCTGGCCGCCGGACACCTCATAGGGGAATTTATCCAAAATCTTCGTTATGCCAAGCCTCTCCGTAATAGGTTGGATACGATTTTCCATCTCGGCCGGCTTTTTTCCCGCCAATACAAGCGGCAGGTAGATGTTGTCCCTCAGAGAGAAGGTATCCAAAAGGTTAAAATCCTGAAATACAAAGCCCATGTTATCGCGGCGGAAAGCGGCGATCTGCTTTTCCGGGATGGTCAGAAGGCTCCTGTCGTCGAGGAGAACCTCGCCGCCGGTGGGCTTGTCCAGAGTCGCAAGGATGTTCAGAAGCGTTGTCTTTCCGCTTCCGGATTCGCCCATGATGGCAATGAATTCACCGGATTCAACGGTAAAGTTCACATTTGTCAGAGCGTTGACCTTCACGCTGCCGAAGCGGGTTGAATAGGTCTTTTTGAGATTTTTAACAGCTAGCAGAGCCATAATATTACCTCCAATCAATTCTGACATAATTGTATCAGAGGAGAGAAAAGTCCGCCATTTCTTAGGCTTACAATCCTCCCCTCTATCTTACATTTTTGTAAGAATCGTGATATTGGTCATTCAAACGAAGTGTGCGGGCGGGCGAAACCGATCAGCACCCTCGTGCCCACGCCGACCTTAGACTGAATTTGAAAACTGTGTCCAAGCTTTGCAAGGATGCTTTTGCACAGGAAAAGCCCGATGCCCGTCGACTGCTTGTCGGCCCTGCCGACAGCCCCGGTATAGCCCTTCTCGCAGACACGGGGCAGATCCTCAGCCCGTATACCAATGCCGCTGTCCTCAATTACAAGAGTCTCGCCGTCCGCGTATATGCTGATCTTCCCTTTTTGCGTATACTTGAGCGAATTGGAAAAGATCTGTTCAATGACGAAGGCCAGCCACTTCTCGTCGCTGAGGACCGCAAGCCCTGTCGGTTCAAAGGAAAACTCCAGCTCCTTCATGGAAAACAGCCTCGCGTATTTCCTCAGGCAGCTGCGGATCAGCCCATCAAGATCCAGCTCTTTGAGAACAAGATCCGAGGACTCGCTGCCCAGCCTGACATACTGCAAAACCATTTCGACATACTGCTCGGTCTTGAAAAGCTCCGCCAGCAGGAGCTTTTCCTCCCGGCTTCCCCCGTCCGAGAGGAGCAGGCGCATTGCGGCAATGGGCGTTTTTATCTGGTGTGCCCAGAGGGTATAGTAGTCCTCCATATCGCGCATTGCGCTGTCCATCTCAGAGCGGGTTCTGAGCTGACGGGAGTACAGCGCGCGCGCAATGGCCTGATAGTCCGCTTCAATCCGCCCCTGAGGGTCTGGAAGGCCGTCCAGTCCGGTATCCAGACGGCGGAGGATCTCCCTGAGCCTTCTGTGTTTTTCGCAGTAGCGGAGGTAGCCGAAGGCAAAGCCTATAAGCCCTACGAACAGGCACAACATACAGGCATAGGCAATCGCCTCTACCTCAAGCTCGTAAAGCGAAAACACCGCCGCGAATATTGCGGAAAACGCGAGGAAAAGAATAATTATTTTGTAGTGACGCTTGAAGTATGACAAAAGCATGGCTCAGCCCACCATATACCCTATGCCTTTTTTGGTCGCAATGAAGTCTGTAAGGCCCAGCGACTCCAATTTCCGGCGCAGGCGTGTTATATTGACGGTAAGGGTGTTCTCGTCCACAAAGCTGTCGCTCTCCCAGAGTTTTGTTATAATGGTTTCCCGAGAGACGATATGGCCTTTGTTTTCTATTAGGAGCTGCAGTATGCGGAACTCGTTTTTTGTCAGCTCCGTCTTTTCGTTCTCATAGCTGAGAGTCGCGTCGGAGAGGTTCAGCACCGCGCCGGAGCACTCCAAAAGCCTCGACGGCGCGGGGAAATTATAGGTGCGGCGCAGAAGCGCCTGGATTTTTGCGGTCAGCACCTCCATGCCGAAGGGCTTTGCAATAAAGTCGTCTCCGCCCATGTTCACCGCCATGACGATGTTCATGTTGTCCGACGCCGATGAAATGAAAATTATCGGCACTTTTGAGATTTTGCGTATCTCCGAACACCAATAATAGCCGTTGAAGAAGGGAAGGGAGACATCCATAAGCACGAGTTGGGGATCGCACTCGGCGAACTCCGCAACGACGTTTTCAAAATTTTGGACGATTGCGGTCCCAAAGCCCCATGCCTCAATCTGCCGGGCCATCTCCCCTGCGATGACCGCGTCGTCCTCGACTATAAATATTTTATACAGACAGTTCACCTCCAGTCATCACAAAAGACCGCTGTCAGCCATTGAGATAAAGTCATCTCCCGCTACGATAATATGGTCTATCAGCCTTATTCCTATACGGTTTAAGGTCTCTTTCAGAAGCTTAGTGGTGGCATCGTCCTCGGCCGAGGGCAGGGCTATACCGCTTGTGTGATTGTGTGAAATTATAATACCGGATGCATTTTTTGCCAGTGCCAGCTCGGCGATCTTGCGAATGCTGATCTCTGTTGTGTTTGCGGCTCCACGGAAGAGCTCCTTGCAGCATAGCAACCTGTTTGCCGCGTCAAGGCATATCACATATACTACCTCGTCGCGCTCCAGCATATAGCGCGGGACAAGGTATGTTCCGGCCTTTTCCGAGCTGTCTATGTACTTGTCCGGCCGGGCCTTACTGATGGCACAGCGCCGACTTAGCTCCGGAACAAGCTTTATGAGCGTTATGGCCCCGCTGCCTATCCCGGGCACTTTTGCCAGTTCGTCGGCAGGCGCTTCGAATACAGCTTCTAGGCTGTCAAAACGGTTGATAAGCTCATGGGCTATAGGGTTTGTGTCCCGGCGCGGAAGAGCATAGAAAAGAAGAAGCTCGAGTACCTTGTAGTCATCAAAGCAGTCAAGCCCCTGTTCCATAAAGAGTTTTTTAAGTCTGTCCCTGTGCCCCTCATGGATATCCATCGCAGTGAACCTCGATTCAGAAAATGTCAAAATAAGTATATCATGATTTCTTAATTGCGTAAATCACTTTTTCGTGCTAATATAAATAAATAAGATTCTATATAAAATGTGGAGAATTGGCGTGAAAAAAGCTCTTCCGACAATCAAAAATTTCTGCAAGAGGGCTGACATGGTGCTCTTGAGTCTTTGCCTTACCGCTTCGATTTTCGGTATTACCATGATAGCCAGCGCTACCTCGTCTTTATTAAACGCCCCGCGCTATCTCTTTGTCCAGATAATAGGTCTTTTGATAGGCCTTGTACTTTTTGTTCTGTTCACTGTCATAGACATCGACATACTTGCAGAACGCTGGGGCGCCATCATCGTGTTCGAGGTGATACTAGCCCTTCTTCTGCTGACCCCTCTCGGCTACGCTGACAATACAGGTAACCGGGCATGGTTGCGCTTCGGCCTTTTCGGCATACAGCCCTCCGAGGTTATCAAGGCTGCGTTCATAGTCGTGATGGCGAAACACATAACCTACCTGAAGGAATTTAAAAGCCTCAACTCAGTAATGTCTGTGGCTCAGCTTGTCCTGCACTGCATGTTCATAGTCGGCCTGCTCGTCATCATCTCAAAGGACATGGGCAGCGCATTGGTCTTTCTCTTCATTTTTTTCGTAATGCTCTTTGTCGGAGGACTCAGAATATACTGGTTTCTTATAGGCATAACGGGCATCGCCGCCGTTTTCCCCCTCTTCTGGACACATGTACTTACAGAAAGATACCGTCAACGCATACTCTCTCCCTACGACAGCTCAATAGACCCTTCGGGCTTTGATATACGCTGGCAGGCAAACCAGAGTAAAATTGCCCTGGCCAGCGGTCAGCTTAAGGGCATGGGTTACGGTAACGGCAACATCTCTCAGTCCGTTGACGCTCTCCCCGCAAAGCAGACCGACTTCATTTTTTCCGTCATAGGAGAGGAACTGGGAATGATCGGCTGTTCAATTGTGATCCTGCTGCTTCTGGCAATCATAATACGCTGCATCTATGTAGGGGCAAAGTCCCGCAATACCATGAGTATGTTGGTTTGCTTCGGCGTTGCCGCTTGGCTCATATTCCAGACTATTGAGAATATCTGTATGTGCATAGGCATAGCCCCCGTAATCGGCATTACGCTGCCGTTCTTCAGCTACGGCGGCTCGTCAATATTCTCGCTTTTCGCAGCCATGGGGCTTGTCTCCGGCGTAAAATACAGACCAAAACCCGAGAGGTTCCGGGTGTTCAGATAGAATTGAGCAAAGAGATATCCGTCAGAGAGGGATATCTCTTTTTGTCTCTTTTCGCATTCATTTTCAGCCTTGGCGGAGTGATCATAAAGCTGATACCATAGAAGGGCTTATCCATAAACTCGGCGCGAAACGGAATAGCGCTCATAATAACCCTTATCTATTTGAGGGCGGCCGCTCCGCAATAAAAACCGTACATTTTTCACATTTTTCACCTCCATGCATACTATAAAAGCAGGAGGTGATTTATTTGTTTTCAGCGTGCCAGCTATCCGGCTTATTGAATAAGCAGCCGTCCGCTCGCGCAAAAATATCCGGCAGTGTCTATTATCCGGAAATATCGGGATGGGTAATATTCTATCAGGTAAAAGGCGGCGTAATACTTATTGCAGAGATAAACGGTCTTCCGCACGGGGGCGATTTATGTCCGGCCTCAGTTTTTGGCTTTCATATCCACGATGGATCACACTGCAGCGGGACCGCAGACGACCCGTTTGCCGACACCGGCGCACACTACAACCCCCACCATTGTCCCCATCCCGAACACGCAGGCGACCTTCCTCCGCTGTTCGGCAATCAGGGGTATGCCTTTATGGCCCTGTTCACCAGCCGTTTTTCTGTTGACGAAATAATCGGACGCACAGTCATTATTCACTCCTCTCCTGATGATTTCACGACCCAGCCTTCTGGCAATTCGGGCGAAAAAATAGCTTGCGGACACATTCTAAGCACATACTGACCGCCTGCCCGTTCTATTCCCTATGGGGGCCGTTGCATAGACGGCCCTCTTTACATTTTCTTAATTGCCTTTATTACCCGAAGCATAGGAGGATAATATAAGTAGTGGTAATTGCTACTAAAATAAAGACGGAAGAGATGATCACAATGAAAAAAACCAAAACCAACGAAAAAAAGAAGACTACTCTGCGAAAACAAATAATACTTGTTGTTGTTTCCCTGATATCTGGTATTGCCATTATATCAGGAATTCTGTCAGCGTATTTTTCGTCCAGCAGCACTTCAACATGTCTTGAGCAGTCAATGA
>JAAYCC010000233.1 GCA_012729875.1 Clostridiales bacterium
CAAATACCCTTTAATATCTTCTAAAACTAGATTAAGCATTTTATTGTCAGCTGGGCATAGTGGCAATTTCGACACTTCATCCAGAGTGAACCACTGAATATCGTTATGTTCAATACAAGCTGGTTCCCCATCAATAAGTTTACAAAAATAAAAGTGGATATTGACAGTAATATCTGGATAAGCATACATAACTTCTTGAGCAAGTTGCTCCGTTTTGATTGTTATGCCTAATTCCTCGTGACATTCGCGTGCAAGGCATTGCTCTGGCGTTTCATCGGGCTCGATCTTACCGCCCGGAAATTCCCATAATAGCGCACAGCGTTTTCCTCTAGGTCTCTGACAGAGAAGTAACTTCCCGTCTCTTTGTATAATGGCTGCGGTTACTTGAATCAAGATTCTACACCTCAGTTTACCTTACGAAGTCTAAACTTATATTCTTTTCTAGTATTTCCGTTTTCGTCTTTATCATTTTCATAGGTATGGTCTACAAGCTTAAACACGCCTTGATAGTAATACTCTTGCGGAGAAAACTTAACAAAAAGATGAATGACTTTTCCGTCTGCCGCAGCATCCACAATGGCCCTGTTACGGGAAGTCATTTTTTGGTCTCCAATTTTTCCTTCGCCGGAATAAATATAATCACCGTCAGCAGTCCAACGATCATGATAAACAAATCCAGACTTCTTTTTATCAACAGAGGAAATTAAGACAACGGTTGATGGTGTTATATTGATCCCTCTCCCGAAACCAGCAATTTTGATATTGAATTGATCCTCAACTTCTTTGTATGTAAGGATAGGTTGCCTCGCTAGGTGTGCAACATTATAATCTGCACCAAAGCTATCTTCAATATTTCGTGGTTTCTTTATGGCTGATGTAGTGTTCTGTCTGTCGGCTGACTTCTTTTCTTCTTCAGCATTACGAACAGCAATCTCGGCTTGGCGTCTTTCTTCCTCGGCTTGCTTGACAGAAAAAACATCAGCCATGATTGCTTCTTGTACGTTTGGATCTTCAGCTTTAAGAAATTTATCGAATGCGTCTGGGTATACGAACTTACTCGTCTTGTCTTTAAATTGAACAGTGATATATTGACTGTCAAACTCAATGACAGTACCAACTCCGAGCATGTTATGTTGTACTTTTATATTTGAAAGGTCCATATTCATCTTCCTTTCTCCAATTGGATAATAAACATTATAACATCTTTAGGCAATGATGATTAGCCTATTTACAAACTTTTCATGCGTACATCTAACCTGACCACACAACCTCAAAGAATTCCGAATAAACATCTAACCCGACCACTCGCGAAGGGTGACATCTAACCTGACCACTCGCGGGGCACTGACATCTAAACCGCTCTGTCACAAGGAAATTTGCTTGTTTCGACCTGTTCCCACGAAGCAAAAATCACGCAATTTCTGAGCAGTGATTTTCGACCACAAAACCCCAAAAACCCTTTATATCAAGCACTATTACACTCTTATTTCTCAACCCTTGACATCAATACAACCGTCTCAACGTGGGCGCAGCGCGGGAACATATCCACGGCTGTACCTTTTTGCGGCAGATAGCCAAGCTCGGAAAAAAGCTTCAAATCCCTTGCCATAGTCCCGGGATCACAGGACACATAGACAAGACTTCTGGGAGACATCTCCGCCACGGTTTCTATAACAGACTCGGACAGACCCTTGCGGGGCGGGTCAACCACCACCGAGTCGGGCCGTACGCCTCTCTCTTTCAGCATCTCGGCGGCTTCGCCCGCGTCGGCGAGAAGAAACTCGACGTTTTTCATTCCGTTTTCCTCGGCGTTTATTCGGGCGTTTTTAACAGCCGACTCGACGATCTCCGCTCCGTAAACCATTTTGGCGCTGCCTGCGAGACAGAGACTGATCGTGCCTGTGCCACAGTATAGGTCGAGTACCGTGCTTTCTCCGTCCGGACTCGCGTAGGATACGGCGCGCTCATATAGCTTCTCCGCTTGTCTTGGATTTACCTGATAAAAGCTCTGGGGCGATATGCGGAATTTCAGCCCGCAGAGCTCGTCCTCTATAATGTCGCTGCCCCAGAGGGTGTGAAATTCGCCTCCTAGCACCGCGTTGCCACGTGATTTGTTCACACAGAGGACAATGCCGGTGAGCGTCGGGCAGGACTTAGTCAGACAGTCCACAAGCCGATTGGTGTGCTCATGCAGACCCCTTGCCGCGACGACGACTGCGACGGACTGCGGATATCTGAGGCTGCACCGCGTGAAAAGCCGTCTGATCTGGCCCTTACCCGTCTCTTCGTCATAGGCGCTTACACCTGTCTCGTCCATGAATTTGCGCAGTGCGGCGGCGCACTTTACTGACAGCTCCGTCTGTATAAGACAATCCGGAGCAGGAATGACGTCGTGGCTGCGCTCCCGGTAAAAGCCCGTCACGGCGTGGCCTGCCGCGTCGCGGGTTACGGCATATATGCCCTTGTTGCGGTAGCGGTAAAGCCCATCCTCGTCGGCGCCGATTATCTCGCCTATAGTGAAATCAAGTCCGGAGACTCGCTTTATTGCGCTGTTGACGCGGGCGAGCTTACAGCGCTTTTCCTCGTCATAGCTCATGTGCATGAGGTCGCAGCCGCCGCATGTTCCAAAGATGGGGCATGGGGCATCGCACCGTTCGGATGACGGCTTTTTAAGTGTTATACCCTTGCCGTAGACCGCCGAAGCGCCGACCTTTAATATGAGCACGTCCCAGACCTCTCCGGAAAGGGCGTTTTCGACAAAGACCGCGCGGCCGTTTATTCTGCAAACGCCCGCGCCTGTACTTGAATAGCCGGTCATTTCGGCCTCATATATCTGGTTTTTGCTCAGCTTGTCCATAGCGGCCTCCGAAGTGTTTATTGGGTCATTTTATCACAAAAGAAACATAAATACACTTTATTTTTTGCAAATCTGTGTTACAATAACGGAGAAAAATACTTATATGTCCCGCCGGAAAGGAAGAATCTTGTGAAACAGATAGGTAAAAGTCTTCTGGTCGCGCTGCTTATAATACTCATAGCTTTACTGGGCCTTTTGGTATACGCCAACTATTCCGAACATGTGTTGGAGCTGAAAAGACAGGAGGCGCTCGAGTCTCCGGATGCACCTTCACGCCCATCGCCGGCAGCCGACAAGGGCTTTGAGGAGCCTGAAAACGCCGCAAACGTGTCGCTGCTGTTCTGTGGCGACATTGTCTGCCATACCGGACTGAATTTCGAGGCGCTCGAGGCTGACGGCACTTATGATTACGCAGACATATTTGGCGGCGCCGTCGATCTCGTCAAGGCGGCCGACTATGCGGCCTGCACTATGGAGACGACCTTTGCTGAGACCGCCGAGTATACCGGATACCCGAGGTTTAAATCACCGACCGATCTGGCCTCCAGCCTGAAGAGAACGGGCTTTGACCTCATAAATACCGCCAGCAACCACTGTGTGGACGGTGATGAGGCCGGTATTTACCGTACGCTCGATGTTCTGGACACCAACGGGCTTGACCATGTGGGCACCTACCGCAGTCAGGGGGAGCGTGACAAGAACAGCGGGATCCTCGTAAGGGAGATAAACGGAGTCTCTTTTGCCATCCTGTCATTTACATACGGGACGAACGCAATACCTGTAACGGGCTTCGAGTATGCCGTCAATCTGATGTACACCGACTATCTGGATACATTGACCAACATCGATTACGACAGGCTCTCCGCCGATATGGAAAAGGCGAGAGCCCTCGACACCGACGTTATCCTCGTGATGCTCCACTGGGGCAACGAATACCAGCTGGAGCCGAACTCCTATCAGAAGGAGCTCTCCGATTTCTTCTTTGCCGAGGGTGCGGATATTATCATAGGAGGCCATACCCATTGCCCCGAGCCTATGGAGCTGCGGATAATCGAGGACGAGGACGGTACACAGCGTGCGGGCTTCATCGTATACAGTTTAGGCAACTTCGTGTCCTGTCAGGACGACCCCTATACAAACCTGACTGCGGCGCTTGATATCGACGTTCAGAAAAACCTTGAAACCGGTGAGACATATCTGCGCCATGTGTCCTACAGGCCCATGTATATGGTCGACCTTCTCGATTTTGGAGCTTCGTCCGACTGGCGCTACAAGCTCTGGGACCTGACGGGCGCTATTGAAAGCTATGAGAGCGGGAATCTGGGCGTGGCCAACGACGCACTCTACCAGGATATGAAGACTGGGCTTGACAGGCTCCACAGCGTCTTCGGCGAAAAGTTCGACATTGCAAACGGCGGTGTGGACGTGACCGAATGGTTCGAAGAAAACCGCTAGAAGAACAGAGGATATATAATAAAAGTGATAAGGGCGGACAGCCCTCCGTGCAGCAGCTTCCCGAGGAGATGCGGCATGGGGGGAAGTCCGCCCTCGCTTATAGCTGATGCGGCCTGAGCCTGGACGGACAGCCCACCCCAGCCGAGGACGAATGAGCATAGCGCGAGGTTTTCTGCACTGAGAGACAGACCAAGCATCGAGCCTGTGCCGACGCCTATCTCAAGAAAACCGCAGAGCAGACTGCGGATAAAGTGCAGCTCCGCTCCGGTTTTGAACGCTATCCGCCCGCAGAGGGAGGGCAGGAAGTTCCATGCGTCCAGAAGCCCTATGCACACACCGAAAAAAGTGATGAAGCCGCAGACGGAGAGACAGGTCAGAGAGGCTCGGCTGACGCTTCCGGTGAACGCGG
>JAAYCC010000234.1 GCA_012729875.1 Clostridiales bacterium
AAAATATATCCGGAATCGACATCCCGGCGGACTTCTCGATCTCGCTGTCCACATCAATAAAAAGCATACCGCTCATTTCCGACAGCAGCTTGCCGACCGTACTCTTTCCGCAGCCCGGCATTCCGATAAGAACTATATTTGAAGCTTTTCGCCCAATTGAAGAGCTGCTCATAAAATGCGCCCTCCCCATTAAGCCGCGGCAAGCGGCGCCATAAATCGGAAAACCTCTCTCAAAAGCAATGAATATTTCATTTTCTCATCCTCTATATTCCAACTATTACAAGCTGGCAATAGCCTTCAAAAAGTCCCGCAGCGAGTTTGCTGCGGGACCTATTACCCGATACTCAGACAAACCCGATTAAGCCTTACCTCTGAAAAATCCGGTAAAGCTAAAGTGAAAGAATAATTCATTTTCTTTTAAACGAACCGTATCCATAAAGAACTCCAAAAAACATTTGCTATGATATTAACATGTGTTGCGGCAATAATAAACAACTTTAACCGTTTTTTTATAAAATAGTTAAAAACATCGGGATTTTTTATGTTTATAGGCTGGTATTTTGGTTATTATGCGCCCAGTTTGCTCAACTAAACTATTGACTTTATCGTGATAAAGATTTATTATATGATTTAATTATTACAAAACTACGGTCATAGAATTCAGCTGCTGATACTCGGTCAGGCCGTGCACATTTATATGCGAAATGGCTGCTGCTCGTATCCGGCCATTTTATGTATATATATCCATTATAAACTGTTTTGGAGGAATGAAAATGAAAAAGTTCTTTTGCATCGCTCTTGCACTCGTTATGATGCTCGGCTGCTTTGCTGCTTGTGGTAAGGCAACCCCCGCTGATTCTGCCAATCCTGCCGACAGCGCAGGCAAGGCAACCGGAAACCCCATCAAAATCGGAGGCATCGGCCCCCTCACCGGCGGAGCAGCTGTTTATGGCAACGCCGCAAAGCATGGCGCGGAGATCGCGGTTGAGGAGATCAACGCCCTCGGCGGTATCCAGTTTGAGCTCAACTTCCAGGATGACGAGCATGACCCCGAAAAGTCAGTCAACGCTTACAACAACCTGAAGGACTGGGGTATGCAGATCCTCTGCGGTACCGTCACCACCACCCCCTGCATCGCAGTAGCCCCCAACAGCTTTTCTGACCGTATTTTTACTCTGACTCCGTCTGCTTCATCCCCCGAAGTAATTAAGGGTAAGGACAACGTCTTCCAAATGTGCTTTTCCGACCCCAACCAGGGCATTGCCTCCGCTCAGTACATAGCTGAAAACAAGCTCGCAACCAAGGTCGCTGTCATCTACAACAACGGCGACGCATACTCCACCGGCATCTATGAGAAGTTTTCAGCGGAAGCTGCGACCCATGGTCTCGACATTGTCTCTGTCACCACCTTCACAGATGACTCCCAGAATGACTTCTCAGTACAGCTAGCAGACGCTAAGAGCGCCGGCGCAGAGCTTATATTCCTGCCCATCTACTACACCCCGGCATCTCTAATTCTCAACCAGGCCGAGTCCATGGGCTTTGAGCCTCTGTTTTTCGGAGTTGACGGTATGGACGGCATCCTCACAATTGAGGGCTTTGACACCTCTCTCGCCGAGGGCGTAATGCTTCTGACTCCGTTTGCGGCTGACGCCACAGACGACGCCACCGTCTCCTTTGTCACAAAATACAACGAGAAGTTCAGCGAAACTCCCAACCAGTTCGCAGCAGACGGCTACGACTGCATCTACGCTCTCTATGAAGCTTGCACCGCTGCAGGCATCACAGCCGACATGGACACCGAGACTATCTGCGACAAGCTCATCGAAGCTTTTGCCACCGAGACCGATGAAGACGGCAACGTTACCAAGGAAGGCCTCGTATTCGAAGGTCTCACCGGTGCTGGCTCCAGCATGAAATGGGCCAAGACCGGAGAGGTATTTAAGGCTCCTATGGCCGTTGTTATCAAAGACGGCGTATACGTTGGTATGTAAATTTACTACATTGCCCTTTTTTTATTGAGGCAAAGAGGGTTGCCGAGTTTCGGCAACCCTCTTTGCCATTAACCTAGTTTCTGTATTTGTTTTAATTGATTATTATTTGAGGTGTATCAGTCATGACTGTTCTGTCCAACCTGATCAATGGAATAAGCCTTGGCAGTATCTATGCGATTATCGCTCTTGGCTACACCATGGTCTACGGTATTGCCAAGATGCTAAACTTTGCGCACGGCGACGTGATCATGGTGGGCGGCTATATGGCATTCTGCGCCATGACCTATCTCGGTTGGGGCGTGCTCCCCGGTATTCTGCTTGCCGTTATCATCTGCACTGTCCTCGGTGTCGTCGTAGAAAAACTCGCCTACAAGCCACTGCGCTCTGCTCCCTCGCTTGCAGTCCTCATCACCGCTATCGGCGTCAGCTATTTTCTGCAAAACACGGCCTTGCTTATCTGGGGTTCCGACCCTAAGGTCTTTTCGTCCGTTGTCTCACTTCCCTCTCTTAAGCTCTTTGACGGACAGCTTTCAATTTCCGGCGTCACTCAGGTGACGGTCATAAGCTGCGTCATAATAATGACAGCTCTCGTCCTGTTTACAAGTAAGACAAAAATCGGCAAAGCTATGCGCGCCGTATCCGAGGACAAGGGAGCCGCACAGCTTATGGGTATAAATGTAAACAGTACTATTTCCGTTACATTTGCTATAGGTAGCGGGCTTGCCGCCTTAGCCGGCGTACTTCTCTGCTCTGCCTACCCCACTCTCATGCCAACCACAGGTTCAATGCCCGGTATCAAGGCATTTACGGCAGCCGTCTTCGGCGGCATCGGCTCCATACCCGGTGCAATGGTCGGCGGTATACTGCTGGGAATAATCGAAATTTTCGGTAAGGCATACATTTCCACCCAGCTCTCCGACGCAATAGTTTTTGCGGTTCTGATAGTGGTTCTTCTTGTCAAGCCTACGGGTCTGCTCGGCAAGCCCATCAACGAGAAAGTCTGAGGTGGTCAAAATGAGTAAGATCAAAAAACTTAACAAGACAACACGCAGCAATTTTATTACCTACGCCATTGTCATTATTGCTTATATATTATCACAAATTTTTTCTTCAGCCGGCATCATGTCCAACTCACTGAGGGGTCAACTCGTCCCCATCTGCGCATATGTCGTTATGGCTATCTCGCTGAACCTGACTGTAGGCATCATGGGTGAACTCAGTCTCGGTCACGCGGGCTTCATGAGCGTCGGCGCCTTTACCGGCGTTATTACAGCAATATCCCTCCAGGACTCTGTCACCTCCGGTCCTCTGCGACTGCTCATTGCCATTGTCATCGGCGGTATTATGGCGGGCATCTTCAGTCTTATTGTCGCAGTCCCCGTTCTGCGGCTGCGCGGAGACTATCTTGCGATTGTCACCCTGGCTTTCGGCGAGATCATAAAAAACATCGTATACTGTCTATATGTCGGTATGGACAGCAACGGACTCCATATAGGCACTGTCAGCATTGAAGCTCTCCAGATGGAAGATGGCGCAACCACCATAATAAACGGGCCTATGGGCGCCGTCGGCATCACAAAGCTCTCTACGCTGCTGGCCGGCTTTCTGTTGATTCTCTTCAGCCTGTTTGTCGTACTTAACCTTATAAAAAGCCGCTCCGGACGTGCGATAATGGCGCTGCGCGACAACCGTATCGCAGCAGAATCCGTCGGCATCAGCCCCTCAAAATACAAGCTCATGGCCTTTGTCACTTCCGCCATCCTCGCAGGAATGGCAGGCACACTGTACGCCATGAATTACTCCACGGTCGCCGCAAAGAAATTTGACTTCAACACCTCAATACTCGTTCTTGTATTTGTCGTTCTCGGCGGGATAGGAAATATTCGCGGCGGCATCATTGCGGCAGTCATACTGACCATACTGCCCGAGCTGCTCAGACAGTTCAGCGAATACCGCATGCTCACCTATGCAATCGTCCTAATTTTGGTTATGATACTCACTAACGGAGCAAAGGCAAGGCAGTTCCTTGAGAGAATTAAGGGCTCACTTCGTTTTATTAAGAAAAAAAGCGACGGAGGAGGTGCGGTAAATGGCTAACGACAGAGAACACAGGACAAAGATGGTTCCCGTTCCCAGTAAGGCCATCATACCCGAGCGCGACCTTGATAAGACCCCGATACTGGAGGCAAGCCATCTCGGTATCGATTTTGGAGGCCTTACCGCTGTCGACGACTTTAACCTTACCATCGGGCGTACAGAAATCGCCGGGCTGATAGGACCAAACGGCGCGGGAAAGACCACGGTCTTCAACCTGCTGACAAAGGTATACCAGCCCACACGCGGCACCATCCTGCTCGAGGGCAAGGATACCCACGGAATGAACACCATACAGGTAAACAAACTGGGTATCGCAAGAACATTTCAGAACATCCGCCTTTTTGACAACCTGACTGTCGAGGACAATGTCAAAGTCGGCCTGCACAACCAGATGTCCTACTCAATGTTCTCCGGAGTGCTTCGTATGCCCAAATACTGGAAGCAGGAGCGTATTGCCCATGAGCGTGCGCTTGAGCTTCTCAGCATCTTCGACATGCAGGATCTGGCAGATCATAAAGCGGGCGCTCTCCCCTACGGAGCACAGCGCCGTCTGGAGATAGTCCGTGCCCTTGCATCCAACCCGTCCCTGCTCTTGCTGGACGAGCCCGCGGCAGGTATGAACCCCTCCGAGACCAGCGAGCTTATGGACAATATCTGTAAGATCCGCGACACATTCCAGATTGCAATTCTGCTCATAGAGCACGATATGAATCTTGTCATGGGCATCTGCGAGGGCATTTGCGTCCTAAACTACGGCAAAATCATCGCCAAGGGTACGCCCGAAGAAATTCAGGCGAACCCTCAGGTCATAGAGGCTTATCTCGGCAAGAAGAAGGGAGAGAACTGACGTATGCTTAAAGTCAATGACATAAACGTTTACTACGGCAGTATACACGCTATCAAGGGCGTCTCCTTCGAGGTCAAAGAGGGCGAGATCGTCACTCTAATAGGCGCCAACGGGGCCGGCAAGTCCACAACGCTGAACACCGTCTCCGGTCTTCTCGACAGCACCACAGGAGATATAGAATTTATGGGAAAATCCCTCAAAGGCATCGCTCCGCACAAAATCGTTGGCATGGGTCTTGCCCAGGTCCCCGAAGGCCGCCGTGTTTTCCAGAACATGACCGTTCAGGAAAACCTCGAAATGGGTGCATATACACGCAGAACCTCAGAGGTAAAGGACTCCCTCCAAGACGTATTCCAGCGCTTTCCCCGTCTCTACGAGCGCCGCAAGCAGGTCAGCGGTACGTTGTCCGGCGGAGAGCAGCAGATGCTCGCTATGGGCAGGGCAATGATGTCCAAGCCAAAACTTCTAATGCTTGACGAGCCCTCAATGGGTCTTGCGCCAATCCTTGTTGAACAGATATTCGACATAGTAAAAGAGCTAAACAGTGCGGGTACTACCATTCTCCTAGTTGAGCAGAATGCTCAGATGGCTCTGTCGATAGCCGACAGAGGTTATGTCCTTGAAACCGGGAAAGTCGTCCTTTCAGCCACAAGCGCCGAGCTCCTAGAAAACGACGCCGTAAAGAAGGCCTATCTAGGCGGATGACAGGCCACTCCCTCATTTATACCCCGGCCCTCCGCTCATTTTGAACGGAGGGCTTTTTTTGCGCTTTACATTGACTTGACACTAACAAATGTTGTATACTAGCTGAGATTGAAGGAGGACAGTCATGAAAGTACTCTACCTCATCAACTACGCCGGGAAGGCGGGAACGGAGAAATATGTCGAGAACCTCGTCCGCATTCTCTCCCCCGACAAAATAGAGCCTTTTTTTGCCTATAATACCGCGGGCGAGCTGTCAGAAAAGATGGCCGCGGCGGGCGTACCCTCTCTGCAGGTAAACATGGATAAAAAGTCCGTGTTCAAGGCGGCAAAAAAGCTCGCCGGATATTGCCGAGAAAACGAAATCGAGGTCATTCACGCCCAGTACCCCCGTGAGAATATAATTGCGCTTTTGTCCAGGCGATATTACGATAAGCCGAAAATCGTTTTAACAAATCACCTCACCCTTCGTTTGAACGGCTTTTCCTCATTATTATGGCGGCAGTTAAACAAACACTTTACGCCTAAGAACCACTGTATAATTGCAGTTTGCAACGAGGGCCGCGAGATAATGATCGAGAACGGCGTTGCGCCCGACAGGATAAAAGTCATATTCAACGGCATCGAACCCTCAGGCGAACCTCAAAAAAGCGCTGCGATCCGCGACGAGCTCGGTCTTTCCCCGGACTGCTTCATTATGACCATTTTCGCCCGTTTTGCGCCTGAAAAGGGTCTCGGCTTTTTGGTCGACGTCCTCGCAAAGCTGAAGGCCGAAGTCTCACGCCCCTTCTGCTGTATTATCTGCGGCGATGGTGAGCTCTTCGGCAAAATCAGTTCAAAAATTGATTCGCTTGATATAAGTGAAAACTGCCGGCTGCTCGGCTACCGCAAGGACACCTCCGAGATACTCCGCGGATCTGACATATATCTTTGCTCTTCTATGTGCAATGAGGCGATGAGTTTCGCAATCCTTGAAGCTATGAACGCGGGCCTGCCCCTCGTCGTAACGGATGTTGGCGGTAACCGCGACCTGGCAGAGGCAAAGCTCCGCTGCGGCTATGTTCTCCCCTACGGCGATGTCGAGGGCTTTGCAGGGGCCGTCAGAGAGCTGATGGAAGAGCCTGAAACCCTGGACAAGCTCTCCTCCGCGGCGACAGAAAAGGTTGAAAAATACTTTAATTTATATAAACTTTCTCAAGACGTCTATAATTCATATAAGTGAAAAAGGAAGGTAAACACATGATAGATAAAAACGGAAAGCTCTTCGGTAAAATTAACCTGATAGACCTCATAATTATCCTTATACTTGCAGCGCTTGTTATATTTGCAGTTTTCAAATTTGCCGTCCCCAGTGAAGACGACAGCATGGACACTCAGGTTAAAATAACTCTATTCTGTGAAGAGACGCCCAGCTATGTAGTCGATTATCTGAAAAAAGGCGCTCCTGTCCTTGACCCCAAGGAGGACATCACCATCGGCACTGTAGAAAGCTTTGAGATCGGAGAACCGATCGGCTTTGCGACCGGTGAAAACGGTCTCATGTATGAAGTTACCCGCTCAAATTACAACTCAGTTACCATTGAAGTGGAGGCCAAAGGCGCTATAGGCGAAAACGGCGTTACCGTAGACGACGTACTCTACGGTGTCGGCCACACCATGACCGTATATGCCGGACAGGCAAAGCTCTATCTGCGCATAAGCAGCATTGAAGCTGCATAAGCATAAGGCTTAACCGACGCAATACTAATTAGAAGAAAGCGAGGTGGCCTTGTGCTTCAAACCAGCATTCTGGGCAAGGTTTACAATATCTGGCTTGAGAGCGGAATATTCTCAATACTGCAGACAATTTACCGCACATTCAGCCGCTCATTTACAAACAGCACGATAGTTCACTTCTTTGTCAGGGACAGCCACGTTGAAAGATCATATGCAGACTCCCTGTTTGCGCTTATATTCAA
The DNA here is from genome assembly GCA_012729875.1 of Clostridiales bacterium. Lineage (GTDB taxonomy): Bacteria > Bacillota > Clostridia > Oscillospirales > Oscillospiraceae > UBA2658. The sequence continues at coordinate 7,599 of JAAYCC010000234.1, forward strand.
GGCAGTCCTCAACTTTATCGTGGAGATAATCCACCGTATTTCCATGGCAATAGCCAGAGCTGCGCACGGCGGTTTTTTCGCAGAGTTTGCCAGGCGCTATCTGAGAACATCATTTTTTATAAACTATGAGACTTTTCTCGGCGGTTTCCTTTGTCTGATGTTCATTATCCCCCACAGCTACTGGTCAAACTCTTACGCTCTGATTGCGGCTGTGGGGCTTTTCGTGCTCCTTATCATAATGATGGGCGTCGGTACGAGGCAAAAGTTCCACCTTTACGAGATGGGCTTTCCCCTGACGGTATTTGCCATCGTCTGCGTTTTCAGCCTCGCGTTCTCATACGATAAGAGCGACAGTCTGCGTGTGCTTCTGTTCTATTTTACAGCGTTTCTGTTCGTCTATATCATAACCGCGGATATAACCTCAAAAGAGCGGCTGATGAAGCTCTGCGGCTTTATCTATCTGGCAGTCATAATAACCTCGCTCTATGCGATATACCAGCGCTTTGTCGGTGTTGCGGTCAGCGAGAGTCTCACCGACCTCGCTACCAA
>JAAYCC010000035.1 GCA_012729875.1 Clostridiales bacterium
GACGCTTTCCGTGAAAACCGTGTATCCGAGGCCTGCTTTGCCGGCAGCACCGGCTACGGCTATGACGACATTGGGCGCGAGACTCTGGAAAAAATATATTCACAGGTCTTCGGTACGGAATCGGCGCTTGTTCGCATAGGCTTCGTAAACGGCACCCACGCGATCGGGACCGCTCTTTTCGCCGCCTGCAGGCCCGGAGATACTTTGCTTTCCGTCACGGGACTGCCCTATGACACTCTGCAATGCACCATCGGCATATCCGGAGACGGTGACGGTTCCCTAAAATTCTATGGTGTGGATTACGCCCAGGTAGACCTGCTCGATAACGATGAGCCGGATTATGAGGGTATAAAAAAAGCGGCGTCAGACCCCAAGGTCGCCGCCGTCGCCATACAGCGCTCCAGAGGCTACGGCTGCCGCCGCGCCTTCGGAGCAAGCGACATTGAAAAGATTATCTCGGCAGTGCGTTCAGTCAACAAGACGGCAAACATAGTTGTGGACAACTGCTACGGCGAGTTTACAGAGGAGCGCGAACCGACCGAGGTCGGAGCCGACCTCATCGCCGGCTCCCTCATCAAAAACCCCGGCGGCGGACTCGCCCCCACCGGCGGTTATATAGCGGGCCGCGCCGACCTCGTAGAGCGCGCAGCCATACGCATGACCGTCCCCGGAATCGGCGGTGAGTGCGGCAGCACACTTGGTTACAACCGAGCGCTATATCAGGGTTTCTTCATGGCGCCGCACACTACGGCACAGGCGCTGAAAACAGCCGCATTCTGCTCCGGTATGCTCACAAAGCTGGGCTATAAGACCTCTCCCTCCCCCTCTGAAACACGCTATGATATAATACAGATGATAGAGTTCGGCACGGCGGACAAGCTGCTCAAATTCTGTGCCGGCATACAGCACGGCGCGCCGGTGGACTCCTATGTCACACCCATCCCCTGGGCTATGCCCGGCTACGACGACGAGGTGGTCATGGCGGCGGGGGCGTTCATACAGGGCTCGTCCATCGAGCTCTCCTGTGACGGTCCTATGCGCGAGCCATATCTCGGCTATATGCAGGGAGGGCTTACCTTTGAGAGCGGCATGCTCGGGGTTATGCTCGCCGTGGATGAGATGCTCAAAGACTGACATATTTTCTCGGTCGGCTCATATAGTGGCATAGGGGGTGACCTTATGCCGTTATACAAAACCCTTCGCCGACGGCTGCACAGTGCTGCTGCACGGCGCAGTCCACAGCGCTTTCCCATCGTCGTGGTCATCATTCTCCTCTTTGCTCTGGGTTTTTTAATCACGCAGGCCTCCGGCTTTCTTAAGGATGTCGCCACCCAGATGGCGCTGTCCGACGCGACCGATATAATCACTGCCGTGGTCAACGAAAAAATCAACGAGAAGATGAGCGAGGGCAAATACGACTATGACTATTTTGTCACCCTGCAAAAAGACGAGTCAGGCGACATCACGGCTATTTCAGCCAACATGACACGTATTAATTCCCTCGCCTCAGAAATTCTGCGCGAGGTAATTTCCTCCACCACCAGCGGTGCAATCGACATCGGTATACCCATAGGAAACCTCACGGGCTCCAATATCCTTCTGGGGCGAGGCCCAAAGATTCCCGTCAAGGTTATTATGCTTACAAGCTCATTTGCGGATTTCCGAAATGAAATAGCCGCCGCCGGGATAAACCAGATAAGGCATCAGATAATACTTGAGCTGACGGTAGAGATCGACGTACTCATGCCCTGGCATGTCGAGTCCACAAAGGTTCTCAGCGAGGTGCTCATAGCAGAGACCATAATAGTAGGAAGCGTACCCGACACATACCTGAGTCTTAACACACCATAAGCGAAAGGCCGCACAATATGGATGCAAAAACCGAAATCTCCGAACTGAAGCGGACCATAGAAAAACTTAACAACGAATATTACGTTCTTGACGCCCCCAGCGTCTCGGACTTTGAATACGATGCGCTTATGCGCCGTCTGATAGAGCTTGAAGAACAGAATCCAGAACTCAAAACCGCCGACTCCCCCACCCAGCGTGTCGGCGGCAAGGCGCTGGCGCAGTTTGCCCCTGTCACCCATGTCGTCCCCCTTGAAAGTCTGACGGACGTATTCTCCTTTGACGAGCTGGAATCCTTTATCCGCCGCACAGACGATGTACTGCAAGGCAAATCAGCATACGTCACTGAACCGAAAATCGACGGTCTGTCCGTGGCTGTGGAGTATATTGACGGAAAGCTGTACCGCGGCGCTACAAGAGGAGACGGACTTAAAGGCGAGGACGTTACCGAAAACCTCAAAA
>JAAYCC010000235.1 GCA_012729875.1 Clostridiales bacterium
GTGAGCGTATCCGCCAGATAGAGGCCAAAGCCCTGCGCAAACTCCGCCACCCCAGCAGATCAAAAAAACTGAGGGACTTTTTAAATTAACATAAAAATGCCCTGTCTTAAATATTTACAGCCCCTGCGGGTGATAACACCGGCAGGGGCTGTACCTTTATTAACTTATGCTGCATCTTGGGCGGCAATATTATAATCGAGATGTCTGCTTAAAAAAGCCTGCACCGTGTTCCAATAGATCTCCGGCGCGACGACCGCACTCTCGCCGTGCCCTGCGCCCTCGACCTCCAGCTTCTCACGCTCGCATGCGGCGGCGCTGTAGACCTCTTCCAGCATGGAAAACGGCACCAGTGTGTCCTCCCTGCCGTGTATGAACAGTATGGGAGTGACGGATTTAGCAACCTGTCCAACCGCATCGCCCTCGTTCATAAAGTTGTATCCGGCGCGCAGCTGGGTCACCGCCCCAGCCATATTAAGGAGCGGAAAAGCAGGCAGATCGTACATTGTCTTGATTTCAGACTTGAATTGCGCATATATGGAGGAATAGCCGCTGTCCTCTATAATCGCCTTCACATTTTCGGGGAGCTTCTCACCGGATGTCATCATTACGGCAGCCCCGCCCATAGATATTCCAAAAAGCACTATCTCCGGATCGTCATAGCTCTCGTTGAGATAATCTATCCAGTCTATGATGTCGAGACGGTCGTCCCAGCCCATCCCGTAGTAGCCGCCCCCGCTTCTGCCGTTCCCGCGCAGGTCGGGAGCGAGGACGCTGAAGCCTAATTTATAGAAGCGTCCGGCATATCCCGACATGCCGCCGCCGTCGCTGCGGTAGCCGTGGACAACTATGACCCAGGCATCAGAGGCGGAGTTCTCTGCCACTCGCGAATAAAGCTCTGTCCCATCCTGCGAGGCGCTTATGTACGCGTCCTGTATGCCCTGAGTCTCAAAAAAGTCGCTCGTCAAAAAGCTCCCGCCTTCATTTCCGGGCAAGCGTTCGCTGAAATCGGGTCCTCCGACGTTTTCGCGGTTCCTGCCCTTTGCCTTTATGGCAAAGTTGTAGAAATAGTTGCCCACAAAAAAGCATATTGCCAGCAGCGCCGCTATGATCAGCGAGACAATTATCATCCACCTGCCTGACTTGGGCTTTGTTTTCTGCATATGTATCCCTCCCGTCCGAAGGCTTTTTACGTCTCATTATACACCATAAAAGCATCATTATCAAGAAAACAGCGCCTCGTGGCAGTATTTACTAATCACTCGTTTTCAAGCAGATATCTCACCGCGTCCACATATCCGGCAAAGCCCCGTCCGCTGATTGTGGCCGCGCAGGCGGCGCGGATATACGATACCTTTCTGAAGTCCTCACGCCTGTCCGGATCTGAGATGTGCGTCTCAACTGTGGGTATGCCCACAGCCTTCACCGCATCGAGAAGAGCGACGCTCGTGTGAGTATAGGCCGCCGGATTTATTACGATGCCGTCGTATTTGCCGTAGGCCTGCTGGATTGCGTCCACCAGCGCGCCCTCGTGGTTGGACTGGAAAAACGTCAGCTCGGCGCCCAGCTTCTCCGTCTCCGCGGTGACGTACTTCACCAGATCTTCATAGGTCTCCGTCCCGTATATCTCAGGCTCGCGTATGCCCAGCATGTTTATGTTCGGCCCGTTGACAACAAGTATTTTCATAACATTTTTTCCTCCATAAGCCTGATCGCATGCTCAATGACAGCTTCGGGCAGTACCCTGCCGAAAAAGAGCTCCTCCGCCTCCTTCGCCTGAGCCACAAGCATGGAAAGTCCGTTGGTATTAGGTATGCCCCGTGCCTCTGCATCTTTTAGAAGGCCCGTCCTCGCGGGATTATATACAAGGTCGGCGACGCCCTCGCATTTCGGGAAAAGCTCCAGCGACACGGGGCTTGAATCGACGTCGGGATACATCCCTACCGGCGTGGCATTCACAATTATCTGCGCGTCCGAGTGCCTGCCGAGGTTGTCATAGTTCTCCTCACCGGCGCGGGAAATCACTACAATCTCTGCCGCTCCCAGGCGCTTTGCCACCGTGCAGACGGTATGTGAAGCGCCTCCGCTGCCCAGCACGAGCAGCTTTTTTCCGGAAAGCACTATGCCCGCCCTGCTCAGCATATATTCAAAGCCGAAGAGGTCGGTGTTGTATCCTATATACCCCCCGTCAGATTTCACCATGGTATTTACAGCACCCGTCTCCTCCGCCTCCGGCGAGAGCCCGGAGCAAAAGCGCAGAACATCACGCTTGTAGGGTATGGTCACATTCACTCCAGCAATGTCGGAGCGCTCAAAGAAAGCCTCAAGCTCTGCGGTAGCGAGCTCAAAAAGACAGTAGCGGGGATTCCCCAGCATTTCATGTATCTGCACGGACCGGCTGTGGGACAGTTTTTCCCCCACAAGCCCGTAGATTCTCTTTTCCATTCAGACCTCCGAATAGTTGCCGAGGTATATAAAGCTCCGGCAATCCCGCTCAAGGCTCTCCAGCATGGAAATTACATTGGGGTCAAAAACGCTGGCCTCAAGCTCAAAGAAGAACATAAACTCAAAGTCGTGGCCCACGATGGGGCAGCTCTCGAGCTTTATCAGGTTGATCTGAAGGGCTGCCAGCTTTGCGAGCACCTCATACAGCGAGCCGGGTCTGTGCTCCAGCGCAAGAATAAGGCTTATCCTGTTTGCACCGGGATATATCTGCGGCCGCTTTGAAATACAGACGAAGCGGGTGTAGTTGTTGTCGCTGTCCTGTATCTCGACATCCAGCGGAACAAGACCGTAGAGCCCAGCGCATTCCGCCGAGGAGATAGCCGCTGCTCCGCTGTCTGCTCTCCTTGCGACATACCGCGCCGCCGTGGCCGTGTTGTCGCA
>JAAYCC010000236.1 GCA_012729875.1 Clostridiales bacterium
ACTATGCCGCCGGTATTCCGGTCTATGCGGTTGCACAGGGCGGGAGCAAAGGAGTTTTCGCCGCGTGGGTTCCAGTCGCCCTTTAGATAGCAGTGGGCCTGAATGTTGGCGATGAGCGTATCATAGCTCCATTCGCCCGCGCTGTGGCAGAGGACACCGGGCCGCTTGTCCGCAAGCAGGATATTTTCATCCTCATAGACTATGCCGAGCTTCGGCGCAGTTATCTTAAGATATGCGTTTTCATCCGAGGGCGCTTCAAAGAACTCGTCATTAATATAGAGCTGCAGAACATCCCCCTGCTTTACACGTTCATCACGCTTTGCGCCCTTGCCGTTGAGCTTTATGCGCTTTAGGCGGATGTATTTTTGGAGCAGGCTCTCCGGCAGCAGGGGAACAGCCTTGCCGACAAAACGGTCAAGCCGCTGCCCTGCGTCGTTCTTATTTACAGTTAGCTCTCTCATAGGGTATAATCCTCCACAGAAGGGTAAAAAATATTTTATCACAGATTTGACACAAAAGTATATATAAAGTATATATTAATTTAGTATTGACAATAAGAAATATATTTCTTATAATACTTAGGCAACTGTGTGAGGTGCGCAATGAGAGTAAATTTATGTGAAATCATTGATATACCCGGCAGCAGCTTTCCGTTTTTTTGTGAACTTGACACGGAGCGCATAGCCTGTCCGGCAATTGTCGAGTTTATAACAGAGCCTGTTGCGGAAGGGCTTATCAAAAACAGTGCCGGCGCCCTGTCACTGACAGGCGGCATAACATGCCGTATGAGATGCGCATGCGACCGCTGCGGAACCGAATTTACCCGCGAACTGTCGCTTCCACTGGATGTCGGACTGGCCGCAAAGCTTGAGGATGAGGACAACCCCGACATCTTCCTGTTAGACGGCGACTGGCTTGATCTGAGCGATCTTCTTGAGACCTGCTTCATCTTGGGTACAGAGACAAAGTTTCTCTGTAGAGAGGACTGTGCGGGTCTGTGTGACCGCTGCGGGAAGAACCTCAACGAAGGTCCATGCGGCTGCGGTAAAGAAATAGATCCAAGACTGGCTGTATTACAGCAGCTTCTGGATAAAAAGGACGAATAGGCTGTAATATCAGCTGCATTAGGAGGTGTAACCATGGCAGTTCCAAAAAGTAAAGTTTCAAAGGCTAGAAGAGACAAGAGGCGCAGCTCCGTCTGGAAGCTCGAGCTCCCCGGTATGGCAGTCTGCCCCAACTGCGGAGAGTACCATCTGTCCCACCGCGTCTGCAAGGCATGCGGTTACTATGACGGACATAAGGTCGTTGACGTAAAGAGATAATCGAGTTGCTTGGAGAGAGGAGGCACGCGCCCCCTCTCTTTTTGCTGTTGTTTTAAAGGAGCGGAAGTTTGAGCTCGGTCATTAAAAAAATTGATAAAAACAGCCCGCTTTTGCACAAGGCTCATATCGGCGACAGACTTGTCAGCATAAACGGCAACGAGATCACTGATGTTTTGGACTACAAGTACTTCTCCTATGAAAACCGTCTGGAGGTAGTGCTTGAGTCGCCGCACGGCAATCTCCGGACGGTAAAGGTAAAAAAGCACGAGGGCGGAGAGCTGGGTCTGGAATTTGAGACCTATCTTATGGATACAGCGAGGGCCTGCAGGAACCGATGCCTCTTCTGTTTTGTAGATCAGCTGCCGCGCGGTATGCGCAGGACGCTGTATTTCAAGGACGATGACGCGAGGCTGAGCTTCCTAACGGGCAACTATATAACGCTTACTAACCTGTCGGAGCGTGAAATACAGCGTATTATAGACCTGCATATCAGTCCCATCAACGTGTCTGTACATGCCACCGAGCCAGAGCTGCGCGCAAAGCTGCTCGGCAACCCCAACGGCGCCCGCGGCTACGAGCTTATGGAACGTCTCGCGTCCGGCGGCATAGTCATGAACTGCCAGATTGTCTGCTGTCCCGGGCTAAATGACGGTGAAGCGCTGACACGGAGCATGGAGGATCTGGAAAAGCTATATCCGCAGGTAAAAACCGTGTCTATCGTGCCTGTGGGACTTACTAAGCACCGCGAGCACCTCTATCCGCTTGTGCCCTTTGACAGCGACGGCGCGGGGGAGACGATTGACAGGGTGGAGGACTTTGCGAAAAAGTGCTTTGAAGGGCACGGCAGCCGCATATTCTTCTGTTCCGATGAGTTTTTCATAAAGGCACAGCGCCCCATACCTCCTGACGAGTACTATGAGGACTATGCCCAATATGAAAACGGTGTGGGTATACTGCGCCTGCTTGCAGTGGAATTCGAGGCCGCAATGGCGACAACAGACGAAAAATGTGCCGGAACTCCGTTTTCTATGGCATGCGGTGTATCAGCCAGGCCGTTTTTGGAAAACCTTTTGATGACAGCCAATGCAAAGTATGCTAAAATAAATGGAAAGATATTCGAAGTTGTCAATGACTTCTTCGGTCATACAATAGATGTTACGGGCCTTGTCACAGGCGGCGACCTGATTGCGCAGCTGAAAGGCAGGGTCTATGGCGAAAGGCTCATCATTCCCGACACGATGATTCGTGACGGCGGCGACGTATTTTTGGACGACGTTACCACGGGACAGGTGGAAAAGGAGCTGGGCGTCCGGGTTGAAGTAATCCGGCCTGACGGCGCTGAACTTTTCGAAGCCATGATGAGGTAAAATAAGGAGATAAAAATGAAACCGCTTGTTGCGATTGTGGGGCGGCCCAATGTTGGAAAGTCTCATCTTTTCAACAGAATAGTAGGTCAGCGCCTGTCCATTGTTGAGGACACGCCCGGCGTTACCCGGGACAGGCTCTATGCAGAGTGCGATTGGAACGGAGTCACATTTGACGTGGTGGATACCGGAGGTATAGAGCCGACCACCGAGAATGAGATTCTGCTCTTTATCCGCGAACAGGCACAGATAGCCATTGACACGGCCGATGTTGTCGTGCTGGTCACAGAGATCGGAACCGGCGTGACCGCGGCGGATATGGATGTGGCCAATATGCTGCTCAAAGCCCGCAAGCCCGTGGTGCTGGTGGTCAACAAAATGGACAAGACGGGCGATGTAGACCCCACCTTCTACGAATTCTACTCGCTCGGACTGGGCGACCCAATAGCCGTTTCCGCCACACACGGGCACGGTACGGGCGACATGCTCGACGCCTGTGTTGCACAGTTTTCTAGGACAGAAGACACCGAAGATGAGGATGACCGTATCAAAGTCGCCGTCATTGGAAAGCCCAATGTGGGCAAATCCTCTCTTGTGAACCTCATTCTCGGCGAAAACCGCTGCATAGTATCCGACAT
>JAAYCC010000237.1 GCA_012729875.1 Clostridiales bacterium
CTCTTTGGCAGATACTGTTTTATCAGGTCTCTTTTGACGGTCAATACATTTTCCATGGATGGGCTCCTTTGCTGTTTTCTTGATTTTATCATAGATCCGACAGTAAAAAAACCGTAAAAATAAAAAAGTTTGGCATATTTCCCCCTATAGCGCTGTATATAAAGCCTTGCGGTAAGCTCCGGCGTTTGGTAAAATCGTCTTATCATACAAAAAGGGTGATTGATTTGAAAAAACTGTTTATACCGGGAGACATACTTATGCCCGAAAAAGCGGACTATAGACTCTGGAGCGTAATCGCCTGCGACCAGTATTCCTCACAGCCGGAGTATTGGGACGCTGTGGATAAAAAAGTCGGAGACGCGCCCTCCACTCTCCGCCTGATGCTGCCAGAGGCCTATCTTGAGAGCCGCGACACCGCTGCAGAGACCGAAAAAATCAATCGTACCATGGAAGAGTACCTTGCCGACGGCGTTTTCAAAACCGTGGAGAATTCCTTTATATATGTCGAGCGAGAGCTGACCGTCGGCGAGACCCGGCGCGGTCTCGTGGGGCTTATTGATCTAGAAGAATACGACTACAGCGCCGACTCGGTATCTCCGGTACACGCCACCGAGGGGACCGTGGAGAGCAGACTTCCGGCGCGCGTAAAAGTGCGCGAGGGCGCCTGCCTTGAACTGCCACACATAGTCGTTTTCATAGACGATCCGGAAAACATTGTGTTCGGGGACCTCGATTGCGGAGAGACCCTCTATGATTTTGAGCTTATGGACGGCGGCGGACATATAGTGGGCAAGCGCATATACGGGAAAGCTGCGGAGAGGATCATGTCTGATATGGATATGCTGTCTCGGCCGGAATACCTTGAAAAACGGTACAAATTGAGCGGCAAAGCGCCGGTCATCATAGCCATGGGTGACGGCAACCACAGCCTTGCCACGGCAAAGCTCTGTTGGGAACAGCTCAAGAAGACGCTTTCTCCCGAGGAACGCGATGGCCATCCCGCGCGCTACGGGCTTGCCGAGCTTGTGAACATACACGACAAATCCGTGGTGTTTGAGCCTATACACAGGGTCATTTTTGAGACTGACACGGAGGGCTTCTTTGACGAGGCAAAAAAATACTTTTCAGAGCACAGCGGGGATGGGAAGAACACGCACACGATAAAGCTCAGGTGCGGCGTCGCAGGCGAGGACTTAGGCCTTGTGGGGCACACCATCGGCGATGCCATAGCGACGGCGCAGAACTTCTGCCTTGCATACATGAAAAAGCACGGAGGCAGGCTGGACTATATACACGACGACGACACCGCAGAGAAAATGTCCGCGGAGAGCGGCTGCGCGGGGCTTTTACTTCCGCCGATGGACAAGAACGAGCTGTTCCCGTCCATAATGGAGAGCGGCGTGTTTCCCGCGAAGAGCTTTTCGATCGGACCTGCCCGCGACAAGCGGTACTATCTCGAATGCCGCAGGATAAAATAATAGGCTAAAAGTCAACTGCCGGACCCCGACGCAAAACCTGCGTCGGGGTTTTTGCATATCTTCGGGACAAGTCAAATAGATTTAGGGTAAAGAGGCAGGTGGAGCATATGCAGAGCAGACAGGAATACTTAAGGGCGGTAAAACTGCTGCCGCCCTCGCTGCGCGAATACGCTTTGGAGGTATCGGACGAAATAGCCGAGAGAGCGGAGGAGATACGTCTCCGCGCAGGACGGCCTCTATCGTTTGTAGTGGGGGATGAGGA
>JAAYCC010000036.1 GCA_012729875.1 Clostridiales bacterium
CAAAAGAGCGGCTGATGAAGCTCTGCGGCTTTATCTATCTGGCAGTCATAATAACCTCGCTCTATGCGATATACCAGCGCTTTGTCGGTGTTGCGGTCAGCGAGAGTCTCACCGACCTCGCTACCAACAAGGGAGTTCCCGGCAGGGTGTATTCTACTCTGGACAACCCCAACAACTATGCGGAGTTTCTCGTTATCATGACCCCTCTTGCGGCCGTGTTTGCTGTAAACGTCAATAAAATACGGCTGCGTGTCCCGCTCTGTATGGGCATTGTCTTTCCCGCCGTCGCTCTTCTCATGACCTATTCGCGCTCCGGTTGGATCTCTGTCGTCATAGCGTGCGTCGTCTTCGTCTATTACGCCAACAAGAAGCTTATACCCGCGTTCTTCCTGCTCTGCGTAATCGCCTTCCCCTTCCTGCCGGACAGCGTAATGGTACGTATTGCAAGCCTGTTCAATCCGGAGGACACCTCCAACCTCTACCGCACCTATATATGGGAGGGCGCACTGAGGATAGTGAGGGACTACTGGTACACCGGTATAGGTCTCGGCCCTGAGAGCTTCGCTTATGTCTATCCTGACTATGCAAATCCCCTGGCGGAGGTCGGTGCCCCGCACAGCCATATGGTCTATCTGGAGCTGATCGTTGAGCTTGGAGTTCTCGGCTTCATCACCTTCATGTGGTATATGCTCAGGCTCTGGATAGATACCACCCGCAGTCTGCTGCGCTGCCCAGACAGAAAGGTCCAGCTTTTTCAGATCGCCTGCATAGCAAGTCTCGTAGGCATCGCTTTCACATTCTGGGTGGAGTATGTCTGGTACTATCCCCGCACCTTTTTTGCATACTTTATTCTGGCAGGCATCTCCTGCGCAGCCATAAGAATTTCACAGCAGGAGACGTTAAGGGTCTCCGCACCTTCGGAAAGCGAGGTGGACAATGAGGAATAAAAAAACCGATAAGACAGTCATGTCGGGACTCTTTGCCGCACTGACGGCTGTTGCGACACTCATAATGATACCTGTGCCGTCCATGACAAACGGCTATGTGAACGCGGGAGACGCTCTTGTCATACTCAGCGCGTTTCTTCTAGGTCCCGGCTGGGGCGCGCTTGCGGCCGCTCTGGGCTCTGCGCTGACAGACCTTATTTACGGTTACTATATTTATATTCCGGCAACTTTTATTATCAAGGGGCTGATGGCCCTTGCCGCCGGAGCTGTGCTCCATAATCTAGGTAAGAAGCATCTGCTCCTGTCAGCTATCCTCGCAAGTATAGTCGCCGAGCTTATAATGCTTGCGGGATACTTCGGATATGAAACTGTCCTTTACAGCTTTGCGGGAGCGCTGGGTTCCCTTTTCGGCAATGCAGTACAGGCCGTCTTCGGCGCCGTGGTCGGCACAGCGCTGTATTTAGCACTTATACGTATTCCCTATATACGCGATAATTTCCAGTCCCACAACAGGAGTTAAAAATGATTACAGTTGAAAACCTATTCCTTCAATTTGGCGGTCAAAAGCTCTTTGACCGTGTAGACCTGCAATTTACCGCCGGCAACTGCTACGGCATCATCGGCGCCAACGGCGCAGGCAAATCAACCTTTCTGCGCATCCTCTCAGGCGAACTGACCGATTATGAAGGCTCTGTCAATATTGACAAGAAACGCCGCATGTCCGTCCTCAAACAGGACCAGAACATGTACGACGATTACAGTGTCATGGATACGGTCATCATGGGCAACATGAGGCTCTATGAGTGCGGCAAGGAAAAGGACGCTATCTACGAAAAGCCCGATTTCTCGGATCAGGACGGCATCCGCGCGGCCGAGCTCGAAGAGGAATATGCCGAACTGGGCGGCTGGGAATCAGAGAGCGACGCCTCACGCATACTCCAGGGTCTGGGCATCTCCACCGAACTGCACTATGTTCAGATGTCCGAGCTGGAGGGCAGACAAAAGGTCAAAGTCCTGCTCGCGCAGGCGCTGTTCGGGCATCCGGACATCGTTCTTCTGGACGAGCCCACCAACAACCTGGACCTTGCATCCGTCGTCTGGCTTGAGGACTTTCTGCTTGAGTACGACGGTACCGTTCTGGTCGTCTCACATGACCGCTATTTCCTGAACACCGTCTGTACGCATATTGTAGATATAGACTATGGCAAAATCAAAATGTACGTCGGCAACTACGACTTCTGGTATGAGTCCAGCCAGCTCATGCAGAAGCTCATAAAAGACCAGAACAAGAAGGCCGAGCAGAAGATCCAGGAGCTGCAGAACTTCATTGCACGCTTTTCTGCCAACAAGTCCAAATCCCGTCAGGCCACCAGCCGCCGCAAGCTGCTGGATAAGCTCTCCGTCGAGGAACTGCCGGCCTCCAGCCGCCGCTACCCCTGGGTCGGTTTCAAGGCGGAGCGCGAGCCCGGTAAGGACAGGCTTTTTGTCACCAATCTCTCCAAGACCGTTGATGGAGTCAGGGTTCTTAACAAGGTCAGCTTCATTATGGGCAAGGACGACAAGATCGCCGTGATCGGTAAAAACGAGATCGCCATAACCACACTGTTTAAGATCCTTGCCGGCGAGCTGGAGCCCGATGAGGGCGAGGTAAAATGGGGCGTTTCAACCACCCAGGCATACTTTCCAAAGGACAACAGCCCATACTTTGAAGGCTGCGACCTGGACATTATGGACTGGATGCGCCAGTTTTCGGCGGATAAACGCGAGAGCTATCTCCGCACATTTTTGGGTCGCATGCTCTTCTCCGGCGATGATGTCTACAAGAAGGTCAGCGTACTCTCCGGCGGCGAAAAAGTCCGCTGCATGATCAGTAAGATGATGCTGTCCGGCGCTAACGTACTTCTGTTTGACCAGCCCACAAACCACCTCGATCTTGAGAGCATTGCAGCACTGAACAACGGTATGGACGCCTTTGAGCACAACATTGTTTTCTATAGCCACGATCACCAGTTGACACAGACCGTTGCCAACCGTATAATTGAACTCACCGAGGACGGCTGCATCGACCGCAAATGCACTTACGACGAGTATATGCACATAGCCGAAGCAAACGCCTGAAACAATCGCCCCGCATATAGCGGGGCGAATAAAACCGTATATGCGCCCGTAGCTCAGCTGGATAGAGTGTCAGACTCCGACTCTGAAGGTCGCGTGTTCGAATCACGTCGGGCGTACCATGCTTATTAGCCCTGAAATCTTCGTTCTTTCGTTGTTTCAGGGCTAAAATATTGCACAATATTTAGAAAATCACCCCTTGTAAAAGCGGCTATTGCACAGCATTTGATTACGTAGTATACTTGCTGAGTGTTTAGTTCTTTATAGAAAGAAAGCGAAAAAGAATTGAAAAGGGTGTTTTTATATTGGAAAACAATCTTAAAAAGAAGTACGGCCTCTCGACCGCCATTGCAATGGTCGTGGGAATTGTTATCGGCAGCGGTGTCTTCTTCAAGGCCGAAGCTGTTCTGAAAGCTACGGGTGGCAGCATACCAATCGGCATTATAGCCTGGGCTGTTGTCGGCCTGATTATGATAATCTGCTCCTACTCGTTCTCCATCATGGCTACCCGCTATGAGAAGGTCAACGGAGTCGTCGACTATTCCGAGGTCATGATGGGCAGCAAATACGGCTACTATGTGGGCTGGTTCATGGCAACCATCTACTATCCCACCATTACCTCCGTGCTGGCATGGGTCTCGGCCCGATACACCTGTGTACTTCTGGGCTGGGATATAACCGGCGGCTCATGCATGACTATTGCCTGCCTTTACATGATCGGCAGCTATGCCGTCAACGCTCTGTCCCCTGTTCTGGCCGGCAGATTCCAGGTCTCCACCACCGTAATCAAGCTGATCCCGCTGCTTTTGATGGCAATTGTCGGAACTATAGTCGGTCTCACAAACGGCATGACAGTCGCAAACTTCACACATGTAGTCGACAACAGCCTGAGCACCGGCAGCGGACTGTACGCTTCTATTGTCGCCGTCGCCTTTGCATACGAGGGCTGGATTATAGCAACTTCTATAAATGCTGAGCTTAAGGATTCAAAAAAGAACCTTCCAAAAGCTCTGGTATTCGGCTCGATTATCGTCGTCGCGGTCTATATTCTCTACTATATAGGCCTCGCGGGAGCGGTATCCACCGAAACCTTGATGGAGAGCGGCGAAGCGGGAGCCAAGACCGCCTTTCAGACCATCTTCGGCAATGTCGGCGGCAGCCTCATCTTCGTTTTCGTCATCATCTCATGTCTGGGCACTTTGAACGGTCTTATGCTGGGCTGTACCCGCGGGTTCTACACCCTTGCAGTTCGCGGCAGAGGCCCCAGCCCCAAGACTTTTTCTCAGGTTGACAAAGCCACTAATATGCCCACTAACTCCTCTGTTCTAGGTCTATTTTTTGTAGTCCTGTGGCTGTTTTACTTCTATGGTGCTATCATTCTTCAGATCGGCGGAGAGAACCCCTGGTTCGGAAAATTCTGCTTTGACTCCTCAGAGCTGCCTATTGTAACTCTGTACGCTCTATATATCCCAATGTTTATCATGATGATGAAGAAGGAGAAGGACCTCAACCCCATAAAGCGTTTTGTAATGCCGGCACTGTCCGTTCTAAGCTGTGTGTTTATGGTCTACGC
>JAAYCC010000037.1 GCA_012729875.1 Clostridiales bacterium
CGGAGACACAGCCGCCGCAGTGCTGGAAAACGACAAAATAGTTGTCAATAAAGCAGATTAAACCTTTAATTTCATAATAGCTCATGGTAGAATACTCCTGTCCGCTTGTTCGGACGGGAGTATTTTTCAATTTGATAGGAGCACCATAAAAATGAGCAACCAGTACCAAAGTTTGATTGACTATGCCAACAATCTTACAGATTACAACCAATGCAACGGAATAAAAATAGTTGAGATACGCAAGGACTACGCGGAGTGCCGGGTCGATCTCACCGACGACAGTTTCAATCCTCAGGGTCTCGTCCATGGGGGACTTCTTTTCGCTATCTGCGATGTGGCGACCGGCTATGCCGTCTCGGGCGATGAGCGCCGCTGCGTAACCTCCGGCGCAAGCTTCAACTTTTTGAGCAAGGTCTCGGCGACACAAAAATACATCCGCGCCGTGGGAATCCCAATAAAGGTGGGTAAGCGCACCGCTGTTGTCGAAGGCAGTGTTTATGACGACAGGGACAGACTTGTTGCAAAGGGCACCTTCAACTACTTTTTTATCGACAATTGAAAAACAGAGGTTTCCGGGCGCTAGCTATCCGAAACGCGCAGACATAGAAACACCCCCTGACGCAGTTCCGATCCTGCGAAAGGGGGCGTTTCTGCTGTTGTCTATCATACTGTTACACGAACCGCGCATAGACGGCGCTTTTACGTTATCTCTCGTCTCTGGGTGTATATTGATGCTGCTCAAAGGCGGCACGGTAGGCCGGGCGAATGATCTTCCTGCAGGTGAGCACTTCCTCTACGCGGTGGGCGCACCAGCCCGATATGCGCGCGACCGCAAAGAGGGGGGTGTAGAGCTCTTCGGGAATACCCAGCATTTTGTAGACAAGGCCGGAGTACATATCGACATTTGCACAGATCGGCACCGGCAGCTTTTTTCGCTCCACTATCATGGGTTTGCCTATGCGCTCAATGCTCATCATAAGGCGGAACAGCTCGCCATAGCCCTTTTTCTCCGCAAGACTCTCGGACGCTTTTTTCAAAAGCTCCGCGCGTGGATCCGAGAGGGTATATACCGCGTGGCCCAGCCCGTATATCTTACCGGAGCGGTCGCCCTCCTCCCTGTCGAGGAGCTTTGTAAGATAGGCTTTTATCTCGTCGTCATCTTTGTAGTCGTATACATTTTCGCAGACGCCGCGGAACATATCCATAACCTTGGCATTGGCGCCGCCGTGGAGAGGACCTTTCAGAGAATTGACCGCCGCTGAGATGGCACTGTACGTGTCGGTTCCCGTTGAGGATAAAACACGGCATGCGAAAGATGAGTTGTTGCCGCCGCCGTGCTCAGCGTGAAGAATGAGCATCAGGTCGAGGAGATGGGCCTCTTCTTCGGTGTAGTTCTGATCGGGGCGCACCATACGCAGAAAGTTCTGCGATACGGACAGATCCTCTCTCGGAACGTGTATGTACAGCGACTGGCCGTCGAACGCATGGCGCTTGACAGCATATGCGTTTGCAACTATTACGGGGAACCGGCCTATCAGCTCTATGGACTGGCGCACAATGTTCTCTATTGACGTGTCGTCAGGGTTGGAGTCGTAGGAATACAGGGCCAGCACGCTCCGGGACAGCTTGTTCATTACGTTGCGGCTGGGCGCCTTAAGTATCATGTCCTCAGTAAAGCCCGAGGGCAGCAGCCTCGCGCCGGAAAGAATGGTGTCAAACTGATCAAACTGATGCCTGTTTGGCAGCCTGCCCATGAGCAGCAGATAAGCCACTTCCTCATAGCCGAAGGTTCCCGCCCTTATGTTTGCGGCTATTATCTCCTCGACATCTATCCCGCGGTAATATAGCTTGCCGGGCGTCGGTATCCTTTCATTGTCCTGTATATAGTAGCCCTGAACGCTCCCGATGCCTGTTACGCCGGCCATAACGCCGGTACCGTCCTCGTTTCTGAGTCCGCGCTTTATGGCGTGGTTTTTGTACTGCTCGGGGTCGATGGTGTAGGCCTCGCGGATATCACCGCAGAGATCTTTTACATATCCTTTTACGAGATCAGAGATAATTTCTTCCATGATATATCGCTCACTTTTTGAAGTAATTGCGGTCCACCGATTTCCGGCTGCTTGGCCGATCCTTTGTTATTAGAAAATTATATACGTGCCGGAGCAAAAGTGCAAGTTAATATTAATAATTATTCAATTTGACCTTTTACGCACGGGGCTTCTGACAACTTTTTATACAAGTTCTGCAATTAAACATTTTGTGCTTGCAAATACCTTGCCATTTCACTGTATTATGATATACTTTTAATATTATTGAACTAAAATTGACTTATAGGGTGTATATTCATGATAAAACTAACCGAAAGCGGCGTCATACTTAGAGACGGCATTCCCTGCAAAAATTTTGAAACCTGCGCAGACCTTGACGCAGGCAGACTCAAGACCATGGCCTACGGCATCATGAAAAGCCACAGCAAGTCCGCGTGTGAGGACAGCTTCAGTATAAGCTTTGACAGCCTCATATCGCACGATATCACCTATGTTGGCATCGTACAGACCGCAAGAGCCAGCGGACTTGAGCGCTTTCCAGTACCCTATGTTCTCACCAACTGCCACAACAGCCTTTGCGCGGTCGGCGGCACAATAAACGAGGACGACCATATTTTCGGACTTTCCGCCGCACACAAATACGGCGGGATATACGTCCCTGCAAATGTGGCGGTCATCCACCAGTATGCCCGCGAGATGATGACCGGCTGTGGGCGCATGATACTCGGCAGCGACAGCCACACGCGCTACGGCGCTCTCGGGACCATGGGCATAGGCGAGGGAGGCCCCGAGCTTGTCAAACAGCTTCTGTCGAACACATACGACATAAAGCGCCCCGAGGTGGTACTTGTCTACCTGACCGGCGAGCCGCAAAAGGGGGTCGGACCGCACGATGTGGCAATAGCGCTCTGCGGAGCAGTTTACGATAACGGATACGTCAAAAATAAAGTGCTGGAATTTGTCGGACCTGGTATAAAAAATCTGGGCATGGACTACCGTATAGGCATCGACGTCATGACGACCGAGACCGCCTGCCTGAGCTCAATATGGCAGACAGACGAACTGGTAGAACAGTATTACACCGCCCACGGCAGGGCGCAGGACTACAGAACTCTTGCCCCGCAGGACGGCGCATACTACGACGGCATGGTGGAGATAGACCTTTCGACAATTGAGCCGATGGCGGCTCTCCCCTTCCACCCCTCAAAGGCGTTTACCATACACGAGCTGCAGAAGAACGCGGGCGACATCCTCCGCCAGATCGAGCTGGACG